>WFMP01000197.1 GCA_015489035.1 Candidatus Altimarinota bacterium | reverse complement strand
ATTTTAGAGAAACTAAAAAATGGGAGGAACACACAAAAAGACATCAAAGCTGAGAAGACGACGAGTAATTTATAATTGATTATTTGGTATAGTAATGGAAAAGGTTAAAAAAGATTATGATGAATTAGTGGAAAGTTATAAAGGTTCTAAATATAAGAAATATATTAATTATCATGCTAGAAAATTATTAAATATTATATGTGATAAGCCTCAATTAAAAAAAAATGGTAAAAAAAAAGTTGAAGATTTAAATAAAGATATTTTATTAGAAAATATAATTAGACAAGAATATTGATTTATTGGTATTTCTTTAATGTATCATTCTAAAGAAACTAAAAAATGGAAGGAACACACAAAAAGACATCAAAGCTGAGAAAACGACGAATAATTTATAATTGAAAACATTAATTTTATGTGAAGTTATGATAAAAAACAAACTGAAATATTAGATATAGAAGAAGGATATGATAGATTTGCTCATGATTATAAAAAACATCATAAGTTTTTGTGAGATTTTGATAAGAATTTATGGAAAAGATTTATGCCAAAAGACTTAGAATGAAAAGTTATAGTTGATTTATGATGTGGGGATGGTAGAGTATCTTCATTTTTTGCTTGAAAAAATATAAAAGAATATGTTTGAGTAGATGTTTCAGAAAATATGCTAAAAAGTACAAAAGCTTATGTTACAAAAATAAAGCATGATTTAAATATAAAATTTCCTATTCAAGATAATTTTGCAGATATTGTAATTTCATTATTTACACTTTTACATGTAGATAATATTCAAAATTTTTTAGAAGAAAGTTATAGAATTTTAAAAGAAGATGGTGTTTTTGTAATATTTCACCATACAGAAAGAAGAAATTATAAATATTCAGAGTGAAGAAATTATTTTAAAATTCATACAAATACTTGGAATTATAAACAAGTTGAGGAATTATTAGAATATAATTTTTTTAAATATAAAATTTATGAAGTGAAAGAAGATTGAATTTTGAATTGAAAATATTATGTTTGTAGCAAATAAACTTTATTTTTTGTTATTTAAAATAATGAATAAATGATGTAAATGATATTGTTTTCTTAATGATAATGATAAAAATAATAGAAAGATTTGCAATAAATATAATTGTTTGAATAAAGCAAGATCTAGATTGTTGCAAGTATTAGATAAAAAAGGAATAGATTATAAAAAATTAACAGAAATAGAAAAAAATTTATATTAAATAAAATGTTAAAATGAAAATAAATATAGAGAATACTTATGATGTATTGTTATTTTCAGGTGATGTAAAACCAATAAAACTTAAAGATATTTTATGAGAAAATAAGACAATTTTATATTTTTATCCAAAAGATAATACTCCAGGTTGTACAGTAGAAAATAAGGATTTTACAAGTTTAAAAGATAAATTTAGCGAATTTTGAATAAAACTTGTTTGAGTGAGTAAAGATAGTATTTCTTCTCATCAAAAATTTGTAGAAAAATATTAATTAAACACTGATTTACTTTCAGATCCAGATTTAATTTTACATGAAGAACTTTGAGTTTATGGAGAAAAAAATAATTATGGTAAGATAGTTATGTGAGTGATAAGATCTACATTTTTGGTAGATAAAGAAGGAAATATTTTAAAAGAATGGAGAAATATAAGAGCAAAATGACATGCTGAAAGAATTTTAAAAGAATTAGATGAATAAAGTATTATTAAATCTATAAAAAATATTGACATATACTATATTTTAATTAATATATAAGTGCAGATTTATATGTATAAATAAAAATAAAAATGAATACAATGAATGGGAAAGAATGTTGTTTAGATCAATATTTAGAAGATAATGCAGTTATTCATGTTCAAAATGCCTCAGCTGAGGAATTAGCTATGTTGATGGATGAAAGAAATCAAGAAGTTTTGGTTAATCCTGACTTAATTGATTATGATCCTGTTTCAAGATATGATAATTGGTAAAATATTTTTATAACTAATTCTGGTATTTATATATCAGTTTTTTTTATTTAAAAGTTTATTCTATTTATATTTTCCTTTTTTTCAGTATAAAACATTATAATTTTAGATTTGTAAAAAAATAAATGTCAAAAAAATTAAAAATAATTATAGCCGATGTAGTGGATAATAGATTTCCAAAAGAAAACCTTGAATATAGAATGGCTGAACTTGAAAATCTAGTAAAAACATACGGTGGAGTAGTGATAGTAAAAAAAATACAAAAAAGATGAAGACCAGATTATAAAACTTATATTTGATGAGGAAAACTTGAAGAAATTAAAGAAATTATAAGTACTAGTTGAGCTGATGTTTTGATTTTATGAAATATTTTGAAACCTTTTCAAGTTTTTAACTTAAATGAAGAATTAAGAGAATTAAATGTAAAAGCTTGGGATAGAGTGGACTTAATCTTAAAAATCTTTGATTTGCATGCAAAAAGTCCTGAAGCTAAATTACAGATAGAACTTGCAAGTATCAAACATATGGGACCTAGGATTTTTGGTATGGGTATGGAACTTTCCAAACAATGAGCTTGAATCTGAACAAAGGGTATTTGAGAGACGAATACTGAAATTATGAAAAGACATTTACAAAAAAGAAAACAACAAATTGAAGAAAAATTGAAACATTATGAAAAAGTGAGAGAACAACATAGACTAGCTAGAACAAGAAAAAATCTGAACACTGTAGGAATAGTTTGATATACAAATGCTGGAAAATCGTCTTTGTTGAATAGTATGACTTGAAAATGAGTTTTAGCAGAAGATAAACTTTTTGCAACATTATGAACTTCTGTATGAGAAGTATTTCTTTCTCCGTATGATTTGTGATACAAAGATGTAAAATGTGAATGGAGTAGTTGCAAAAAAGTTTTGTTAAACGATACAGTATGATTTATTCAAGATTTGCCTCCTTCTTTGATACAAGCTTTTAAATCAACACTTGAAGATAGTATTGAATCAAATATTTTATTTCATATAATAGACATATCGGATCCTTTTATGGAAGAAAAAATAGATATTGTTGAAGATATTTTGAATCAAATATGAGCAAATCAAGAAAAAATATATGTTTTTAACAAAATTGATAATCTTACAGAAAAAAAATTACTAGAAAAAAAAGAAAGAATTAAAGAACTATGAGAGAAATTAGAATTAAAAAATTGGAAGGAAGATAAACAATATTTCTTTACTTCTACATATAAAAAGTTATGAATAGATGACTTAAAAAAATATTTATATAATAAATTTTAAAAAATGAGTTTAAGTTTATATTGAGCATTGATTATTTGATTGTGATGATTTTGTTGAGCTATTTTGAGAGTAGTTTTGTGATGACTTGTAAATACTTATATTCCCCATACTTTACCATTATGAACATTATCTGTAAATGTTTTAGGTAGTTTGATAATTTGAATAATGTTTGGAATAGCTTTTTATTATCCATTGCCTCCATATGTAAAATCTTTTGTAATTAGTTGATTTTTATGAGCATTGACAACATTTTCTACATTTGCTATGGAATCATTTTCTATGTTGGATGGGTGAAAATATAAAGATTTCTTATTAAATATTTCATTAAATGTAATTTTAACTGTTTTGTTTGTAGCCATAGGATTTTATCTTATGAAGATGGTTTTATGGCAAGTAGAGAAAAATTATATCAAAAAAAATATGAATAATAATATTTCTAATTTAATTTGAT
>WFMP01000196.1 GCA_015489035.1 Candidatus Altimarinota bacterium | reverse complement strand
TGACATAATAAAGATTTAATTATCATTCTCACTAATATCTTTTAAACTCTTAGCAAGGAATGAAGCACTTGCATTAGAAACTATACTACTACTACATAATTTAGTAATATCATAACCTTTACTAACATAATTTTCAAATTTATCTGTCTCCTGAATCATACCTACCACAAAGCGATTAAATTTTTCTTGTTTTTGTTTAAACATCTCACTACTATTTGTAATAGGATTTCCTTTAGAATCAATTAATCATAATTCTGTGTAAATACCTTTATGTTTATATCATACTTGATTTATAGCATATGCAATAACTTCTTGAAAATTAGGTGATTGCATAGGTATCAAAGTAGGATGATTTTTTTTAACATCTTGTATAAAGTTTCAAAGAACTGGAAAAACAAGTTTTAAAGTATCTCATTTTGGTTTAATTTTATTTTCCCAAGTTGTAACTTCTGTAGCAAGTATATCTCATGATTCAAGGTGTAAATTTTTTCTAATCTTACCAAGAAGAGCACCTGCCTGATTAGAAGCTCTTGAATTAAATCAAGTTCTTGCAATTCATCTATCCAATCACATTTGTAATGCTCCTATAGAAGTTCATTGTTTTCAAATAGGTAAGATAGGGACTGTCTTTAATGATTGATCTGCAAATTTATAAATTCATTCTGATATACTTGAAGTGATTTCACTAGATTTAAATACCAAACGAAGCATACTCCAAAGTAAAATAGAACTCATTATAATTAAAATTAATCTTCAAAAAAATCATCAAACTTCATCCGTAGCTTTATTCATAAGATTTCATTTTATAGTAACCATAGTTTTACCATCTATTTCTATTGTATTATTTTTTATTCAAAGAGATTTCTTAGCAGGATCAGTAGCTCAAGATACAAAAGCAGTTTTTAAGGTAGATAAAAATATTACAGCTATTCACATAGCAAATGTAACTGTCACAGGAATAAAAACCAATCAAATCATATTCGAAAATTTAAAAGATGTCAAAGCCTTATTTTTAGAAGATAGCTTTCATCAAAAAACTTGATCCAAAAATATTAATGGAGAAAATGCTACATATATCCATATCCAAAATAATCTGACTATTCAAATAATAATCAATAAAATAATAGGGACTATAAAAAGAACTAATGTTACAAGATATATCATTGTAGAAAATGCAACTACACTTACTCAATTTTTTTTAACATTTACCATTTTTTTATTTATTCAAATAGATTTATCTATATTTAAAATAGATGCTCAAATAAAAAACAATGGTCAAGAAATATTATTCATATGTTTAAAAAAATCAGATGGAGATTTTTCTACATATTTATCTTTATCAGTCTTACCTGCACAAGAAAATATATCTCATATTTTTTTATCTTTTAACATATTTGGATTATATTTTATCTCAATATTTTTACAATAATGCATTTTAACTTGTGCTTGCATACTAGTAGTTCATATAATATGCATAGGAAAAGATCCAACAGAAACTAACAAAACAGTAGAAATATCTATCAACACTCAAATAAGAAACCAACTAGTATTTATTAAAATAGTTGCAATAGTTATTTTTCATAAAATGGAAAAAATATTTTTTGTTTTTCAAATAAATAGTCCAAATATAGCTCCCACAAGAATAAATCAAATAGCAAAATTTGCTATAGTTTTTGAAAAATTCCAAATATTCCATAAAATTATATCCAAATGCAAATCACTACCATAAACCAGTCAATTTGTATATAATTTACCAGCAATCATAACAAGGGGAATCCAAACAAAATTTATTAAATTAATAATTGGATCTACAAGACTCAAAGCATTTCAGTTACCAATACTAGTAGCAGCAAATGAGAAATTTGATAGAAAAAATATACTCACTAACAACAGGATTACTCTTTTAAGTATAATTTTTACTTTCTGCATTTTATAGGTGTTTTTTATTTTTAAATATAATTTTCTAACTCAACATTGAAGATAGTTTAAGGCACTGACTTATCTACTCACAACCCTTCCAATATTGCATCTTGATTTTTTGAAATATATGCAATCTGATCTTCAGGAGTATGTTTTTCCTTAAAATAATTCATTGTAGGAGTTTTAAATGATACATTTTTACCAGTCCAATTACTTTTTTCTTTAATAATTTTAGATAATTCAGATAATAATTTTTTAGTATTAGATCATAACAACATTTCTGATTTATATCAACTCAACAATTTAATAGCTTCTTTAATTCATTCTTTTTTAAAATTACCATTTAACGATAATTTATTATTAATTTCATTAAGTTTACTTTGACTTATATCAGGTTTTTGATTAAAAGCCTTACTTCGTTTTTCAGATTGCTTAGACAACATATTACCAGGAATCGCATCTATATGTTGTTTCAAATATCTCAATGAACCATAAGATACTTTTCATAATGGTGTAGGTATAGGAATAGTTTTTGCAAGATCTTCTGAAAAAGAGAACATTTTATCTGCAACTCATTTTGTAATTTCACTTGCTTGGAAAGAAATTTTTATCAAAGTCCATAAAATAATAACTACCAGAAAAGAAACTATAAGATATCCAAAGAATCATCAAACAAAATTTGAAGTATTAGTATCTTGCATAGTTCCAAACTCCATTTTTACTAGTCCAGAAGAAGCATTTTTATCTAGCAAAAACATTTTTTTTACTTTTGCAGAATTATTAGTATTTTTCATTGTTTGGAGTCAATCATATATTCAAACTATCATAATAATTGCTATAGAAAATGATAATATAACCAAAACAGGCTGAAATATAAGTCATATCATATTCTTCAAAGCAAGTGCCTTATGAGTTTTTCATCAAACTTTTCATCAAAATATCTGATCCAAAAATATTAATGGAGAAAATGCAATGTAAATCCATATCCGAAACACTCTAATAATATTTATAATTATCAAAATGATGATAGGAATCAAAAATAATAAATATATTCATAACTGAATGAGAGCTTTCATAGCTTCTCAATTATTTTTAAATGCATTCTTATCTTGATCATAAGCATTATTTAATACTTTTCATATACTTTTACCATTTATCCCTAAAATATTTGATCAAATAAAATATAAGGGTCCAGAAATCATAGTTTCATAAGTTTGTAATTTTTTTATTGATGTATTTATAGTATTGCCCTTCGTGCTATAACTAAATCTATCACAATTAGTATTTTTTCAAGGCTTACATTTTTTGTATGTTAAAATTATATTTTTATGAATATTAATTTTTTGCGAATTTAAATTGTCTCAAAAAACAGCTGGTAAAGATCAAACTCACACTATCAAAATAGTAGATAAATCTATCAAAACTGCCATAAGAAACCAACTCATATTAATCACTATCGAAGCTATAGCAAGTTTAGGAAGATTACTTTTTATAATTCAACCATCCTTTTCTCAAAAAGAAATTGTATATTTAAAAATAAAATAAATAAACATAAATCAAATAGTAAAATTTGCCATACTTCTCGCAAAATTCCAAATATTCCACAAAACTACATCAAAATGTAAAGAAGCTCCATACAACAAATCATTCGTCATTAATTTACTAGCCAAAATAGGAAATATATACCATATAGATCATATCAAATCTATCAAAGAAAAAAACAAATTTCAAAATACAGCATTATTTTCAGCTTGTGTATATGCAAATGTAAAATTACCAAAAATAAAAAAAGTTATAACAAAAAAAAGTCACATTTTCTTGGATTTATTTAATTTTTTAAGTAAACTAAATATCATAACTTTTTCATTAAACTTTAAATATTATATTTTTATTTATTTTAACAAATTATATATATTATAAAAAAAAAAGCAAAAGATAAATATCTCAAGCTATTTCATATTTGTACATATCGGTTCTCATCATTCAGGGTCCGGAACCATAACACAGTTATCAAAATTATATTGAGGAATTTTTTTAGTAAGTTCATTTATTATTTCTACTCATTTTCAAGGATCTG
>WFMP01000195.1 GCA_015489035.1 Candidatus Altimarinota bacterium | reverse complement strand
GAATTAAAAAACTTACAAATATAAATCAAAAAATAGATGAAATAGTTGCAAAATCTCATAATAAATTACTTATAAATGTTTTAAAATATTTAAAATACAAATTAAGTCAAAAATTTCTCGAATATGAAAAAGAATACCACAAACAATTCAAAAAACCATCATTTTGTACTATGGAATATGCACCAGTTTGTGCTATTATAAAACAAAATACTATTAGATGTATCAAAGCTCCCTGCCCAGATAATTGAATTTATAAAACATTTTCAAATAATTGTATGGCTAAAAAAAGTTGATATAAAATTTCTTATAAATGAAAATGTAAAAATAAAAATTATATAATTTTATGATGAGATAAATATAAACATTGATGTATATGAAGTGCCTGATATTCTTGGTGTGCTATCAAAAATAAGTGTATAAGACCTTGGGAAGAAAAATGTATAAATAAATAATGATATAAATGCAGACCAAAGATTTTATGATATTGAAAAAGGCACTTGGAGAACGGATAGGTTGGAAGTTGTAGAAGCTACTATAAAAGCTTGGAGGGAGTAAGAAATTACTTCTTTTTTTATTAAAAAACTTTTTTATACATTAAATATTGAAATAAGAATCTAAAAAAGTATATATACAGTTAAATTATTTAATTAACTTAATTTAAAAATTTTATGTTTCCAGAATATATAAACTTATTTTGACTAGAATTATCTCAAACATTATTAACATCTTTGTTATCCCTTTTAATATTTTTAATGTTTGTATGGTGATATAACTTTTTAAAATCAAAAAATGAAAGTAACTTTATAGTAGCAAGTATAGATATGCTAGTCGAAGCTATGGATGATTTTTTCTGAACAGTGTCTGATAAAGTACCAACTTCTGTAAAAACATATATACTATTTTTGTTTATATATATACTTTGGAATAATCTTTTTGGTTTATTTTTAGATATGTTTTCGTCTGTAAATCCATTTTTGGAACATAATTTTAGACCTGTAACTACGGATGTATATTTTAATGCTATACTAGCAGTATTTGGTGTTTTATGGTCATTAGTGTATTGATTTAAAAATAGCGGATTACATTTTCTTGAAAGATATATTCCTCTACATGGTGTAGGTATAAGTCCATCTATGCCTAGTATTAAAAATCCTTTTAAATTTATAATATGGCTTATTGTAAAAATATTGGATATAGCATTATGATTATTCATAGGTTTCCTTGAATTCGTATGAGAATTCACTAAAATGCTTTCACTGACTCTAAGGTTGTTTTGAAATATATTTGCATGAGCAGTACTTTTATGATTAGTAGTTACTGCTACTATATATGCTGCTAAAGTTCCTTTAATAGCTCCTTTAATCGTATTTACTATGGAATTATTGATAGGATTTCTACAAGCATTTGTATTTTCACTGTTAGTGTTAATATATTTCAAGATGGCTGAAGAAAGTCATTAAGAAAAATTATTTATATTATAAATTAAAATTAAAAATGGATGCAAATTTGTTATGAGCTGGTATAGCTGCTGTTGGTGTAATTGGTTGAGGTATTGGTATTGGTCTTGTTGGTAAAGGGTTATTAGATGCTTTAGCAAGAAATCCACAAGTATCAGGTAAAGCAATGGTTTATGCTATTTTAGGTATGGCTTTAGCTGAAGCTACATCTATCTATGCTTTAGTAATAGCATTTATGTTATTAAATAAATAGTATATTTACAACAAAATAAATTTGATTATGGAAAATGTTACTAATTGAACAATTATATTGAATATGTGAATTCAATTACTAAATCTGATAATATTTTTTGTTGTATTTAAAATCTTTTTTGCTTGACCTATAGTAGAAGCTGTAGAAAAAAGAAAAAAAATGATAGATGAACTAAAAAATGCAGATGAAATATTAAAAAAGAAATTAGAAGAAGCAGAAAAAGAAAAAAAATCTATTATAGAAGAATGATTAATTCATAAAAATAAACTTATTGAAGAAGCAAAACAAGATGCTGAACAAAAAAGAAAATCTATATTAGAACAAGCAGAAAGAGAAAAAAGTACTATTGTCCAAAAATGAGAACAAGAAATTAAATCAGAAAAAGAAGAATTAGAAAATCAATGGGAGAAATCTGTTAAAAAATGAATATACACAGTATATGAAAAACTTGTTTGATGAAATGAAGAATTTATTAAACAATATACAGATAAAGTTGCTTTAAAAAAATAGATTAAATTAAATGAATACAATATATAGTTGATTAGTTGAATATTTGAAAGATGAAAAGAAAGTAGTAGAATATTTATATGTTTTGCATTACTTTTTTTCTTTGTATTGAAATAATATTTATAATTACATAGATCAAATATCTAATATAGATACTCAACTATGAGAAGTATTAAAATTCTGTAAGGAAGAAAAATATTCAAAAAAAAATATATATGAGTTACTTATGTATTCTATCAAAAAAAGTTGATTCAATATATTTGATATAAAATTATGAAAATGATTAAATCAAATAGAATTAACTGAAAAATGAGATAAAATCATAGAAAATATAAATGATGATGCTTGATTATATATCAAATCAGCAGATAATAAAATATATAAAAGATTTATATTAGATGATGTAAGAAAAATATTATGAATGTAAGACCCTTGAATTATTCAAAAGGTCTTTTTTTATAAAAAAAATTAGGATACACTCTACCCTAATCATTTTTTTTATTTAAAATCTTTAAATTTTATAACTTCCATACCATTTATCATATTAGTTACATTATTTGCGATACTACTATGAACTATCAAAATTCTATCTTCTCATTTAATTTGTCATTTATATTCAAGTTGAAGCATCTCTCACATAATTCTTTTCAATTCATTATAATTAAACTGACTTTCTCATATTTTATGTGCTTTTACTCAAAACATCAAATTACAATATTTGAATACTTTGTCAGATGAGGTAACAGCTATTACAGGGATTTCAGGTTTTAATGATGAAATTTTTCAAGGAGTATATCAAGTACTAGTAGGAGCTATAATATATTTAACTCATAATTTATAAGCAGTTTTTTTTGCTGAATATAAGATATAATCTGTAATTTCATTTTCATCATTTGTGTATTTTGCAATATCTTCCCATTCTATTTTTATATCACTTACGTCATGTTGATAATTTTGTATTACATCATTTAACATAGATAATGTTTCCACTGGATATTCTCATATTGCACTTTCATCAGACAACATAAGAGCATCTACACCATTTTGAATATTGTAAGCTATTTCATCTATCTCTGCTCTTGTAGGAATAGGTTTACTAACCATACTAGACATAACTTGAGTTGCCAAAATAACAGGTTTTCAAGATAAATTACATAATTTAATAATATCTTTTTGAATCTTAGGTAATCTTATCATATCTACATTTGCTCATAAATCTCACCTTGCTATCATAATACCATCTGAAACTTTTATAATATTTTCTATATCTTCCAAAGCTGAAGCAGTCTCTATTTTTGATATAATTTTCATATCACAATTTTCATACTTTTCAGATAAATATTTTTTAAAATTTATAATATCTTCAGCTTTTTTGACAAAACTTACTGCAAGTAAAGCTATATTTTCTTCTATTCAAAATTCTATATCTTTTTTATCTTTTTCTGTAAGAAAATCTAATTCTATTTCATATCAAATAAAATTTACAGTTTTGTTATGTCAAACTTTTCAAGATTGGATTATTTCAACTTCTAAAAAATCTCAATTATTTGAAATAACATTTCATACTACTGCTTTATCATTAAAAGAAATTTCAACATTTTTAGGAATATTTTGAAAAAAATCATAAGCTAAACTAATAAATCATTCTTTTTTTGTAGAATATATTTTTATAATATCTCATTTTGATACTATAATTTCATCATTTGTAGTTCTTATTTCTGGTCATTTTGTATCAAGCATAAACACTTTTTTATCATCTATAGATCTAATATCTTTTATTAATCATCTTGTTTGTGATAAATTAGCATGTGATAAATTAATTCTATAAACATCTACAAATTTATCTATCTGCTTCAACATACCTTTGTTATTTATCACTGGTCATAATGTAGCTACAATTTTATTCATTCTCATAATTAGAAAATTATTAATAAATCAAGCTTAATATAATGATATTGACTTATATTTCAATGAATTTATTTTTAGTAAAATTTTAAATACTCCTTACTTGAAAAAAAACTATTTTCCATTATCTTATAAGACATATTTATTTTTAATGAAACAAATGAAAAACTATCTAAAAGAAATATTAAATCCCCAGCAGTATGAAGCTGCGATATCTACTGAGTGAGCAAGTCTTATTTTAGCTTCGGCTGGTGCCTGAAAAACAAGGACTCTTACATACAAAATAGCTTATATGGTTTATAATTGAATACCTTCTTCAAATATTTTAGCAGTAACATTTACAAACAAAGCTGCTAATGAAATGAAAGAAAGATTAAAAGAAATTATGGAAAATGAGATGCAAGATATAAACAAAAAGAAAGAGAATTTCTCTGAAAACAACAAAGAGGAAGAACCTTTTTCTGATGAAATAGAATTTTGAGAAAAAGAAAGTAAAAAGTCTTCAAATACTGAAGTAATGCAAAATCAAACAATTGATTCTGAACCAGATTTTGACGATATTTTATGAGAAGATAATGATATAGATAGTTTATTGTCTGATTATGATAATACTGAAATAGATGAAAAATCATATTTTACACCTGAAAATGAAAGATTTAATTGGCTATGAACTTTCCATAGTGTATTTTTAAAAATATTAAAACAAGATATCACTGCTCTAAATCCTATCTTAAATACTGAATTTAAAAAAAGTTTCAACATTGCTGATGTTGCAGATACTGCAAGTGTAATTAGACAAATATTAAAAAAAGTATGAGTAAAAGATACATTTACACCAAGAGAAATTAAATGAAAAATATCTGATTTAAAAAGTAAATGACTTACTGCAAAAGATTTTCTTTATCAAGCACAAGATGATACTGATGAAATTATTTGAAAAATTTATCAAGAATATGAAAAAGAACTTAGAAAACAAAACACATTAGATTTTGATGATTTACTTTTATTACCTTATCTACTTTTCAAAAAAGATAAAGAAGTTTTACAAAAATGGAAAAATAAATTTCAATATATCTTAGTAGATGAAGCACAAGATACAAATAAAATACAATTTGAACTTATTCATATGCTATCTGGTTCTGATGGAAATATTACTTTGATTTGAGATGATTTTCAATCTATCTATGGTTGGAGATGAGCTGTAATTGAAGAATTTTTGAATGCAAAAAAATATTGGCCTTCTTTGAAAATTTTTAAACTTGAAATTAACTACAGAAGTAAAAAAACTATAGTTGATGCTGGAAATGCACTTATTTTGAACAATAAGAATCAATACAAAAAAGATATTAAAGCACATAATGAAAAAGAAAGTAAAATTAAACTAATAAAATTTTCTTCAGATTTTGTAGAAGCAGAACAAATCATATCTTTGATAAAAAAATTGCACGAAAAATGAAAAAAATGGTCAGATTTTGCTATAATTTATAGAACAAATGCACAGTCAGAACCTTTTGAAAAAGTTTTATTAACAGAAAACATACCATACAAAATTTATGGATGATTCAAATTTTATGAAAGAAAGGAAATTAAAGATCTTTTGTCTTACATCAAATATCTAATCAACCCAGAAGATGGTATCAGTTTATCAAGAATTATAAATGTTCCTTCAAGAAAAATATGAAAAACTTCTGTAGATAAATTACTTGAAATGGCAAATAGTGAATGAATTTCTTTACATGATTTAATTTCAAATATAGAAAATACAAACATTTCTTCAGCTGCACAAAAAAATATTATGAATTTTGTAAATTTAATCAAATATATTCAAGAAAAAATAAAAAATGTAGAACCAAACAAAACTATAGAAATTATTGTAAAGGCTATTTGATATGAAGAACATCTAAAAAAGGAATTTTGAGAAGAAGACACAAAAGAAAGAATTGCAAATATTGGTCAGTTGATGAATACAGCTGTTCAATTTAAAGAAAAATGAATTGAATGATTAAGAAAATTTATAGATGAAATAAGTCTTTTTACAGATTTACAAGAAAATTTAGAAGAGAATCCAGACCAAATACAACTTATGACAGGACATGGTAGTAAATGACTTGAGTTTGATACAGTATTTTTGGTATGACTTGAAGAAAACATCTTTCCTTTATCAAGAGCAAGACTAAATCCAAAAGAACTCGAAGAAGAAAGAAGACTTGCTTATGTAGGAATTACTAGAGCAAAAAATAATCTATTTTTGAGTTATGCTGAAAGTAGAAGACAATTTTGACAACTACAATATAACCAACCAAGTAGATTTATTGAAGAAATCCCTATGGAACTTATAACTTCATTCAATTCATCTATTGCCAGCAAACCAAGTATGAAATTTCAAACATGAGATAAAGTAAAACATAAAATATTTTGACTTTGAGAAGTAATGGAAGTATTTTCTGAAAAAGTAATTGTTAGATTTTACTGATGATGAATCAAACAAATGATGTGAAGAATGCTAGAAAAAATTGATTAAAAAAAATCCTGCCTGTGCAGAAATCTTAAATTTCAATATTTTGAGTAGTTGAAAATTTTTTATCTAAGGAAGCAAATAAATCTTCTCCTGTTCTTTCTTCAGTTAATTGTAACTTACCATTTTCATATTTCCATTCATATCATTCTACAGACGGTAAATTTTTACAATCTTTATTAGCAGAAACCTTATCTATTTTATTTTTAAACTTCTCTATATTTTTCAAATTTAATTCTCCATTTAATCATATAAATCACAACTTTTTAAATATATCAAAT
>WFMP01000194.1 GCA_015489035.1 Candidatus Altimarinota bacterium | reverse complement strand
TTATACTACTTCGTATTTCCATTTTTTGTATCATATCGACTTACGAAATACTCATAAGTATTTTCTCAGTTTACAACTATATTTTCAAATATCTATTTTTAAGTTAGCTATATAACACTATAGATTTAATAACTTATTGAATAATAAAGTACTTTGTTAGGGTTGTACTTCTACTTAAACACATACAGTTGTTTATATCCTACTGTTTTGTATGTTTGTCGAATATATCCGTACACACTTGCATTATAGTTTTGCCATCGAAGAGCTCAATCTTTACAAATGTTCACGTTAGTGATCCGATTACCTCTATGGAAGAAAACCCCGTCTTTCTTCGCTGCCACACAATTCTTCTGATTTGTCACGAGTATCATTGTACAAACCTGACCCCAGCTGTTTGTCTTTCCAATATTTGCAGGACTACAAGTACTGACGTGTCTAAGTCCGTTATGTTTAACTATATAGGTTTTTGCTGAATTTAATGCAATGGTTGATATTTTTTTTGCATAAGCTTGTGTTGCTACTAATTGTCAATTCATTCTAATATTTCATTGAACATCCAATTTAGCTTGTGGATCTGTTGTTCAGATTCAGACATTTCAGTTTATTAGTATATTTCATGGAGTATAAGTATTTCAATTTTCTCAAATTGCTATATAATTTGCAGTATCATACTTACCTGAAGTTGGATGCCTACTCCAAGCACTTATTTTTGTAAACATATCTGTTATATTTCATCCGTATCATACACTTAAAATACTTTTTGGTCACTCATTTCGCTCTGAATTTACATCTAAAACAGGATATGTAGATTGACTTACATTACCATTATAATATGTATATGCTCAATTTATTACAATATGATTATTATTACTGTTATCATCTCCATAAACCCAAGAAGACTTTCTCTTTCAAACCTCCAAAATCGCCTTTGGATTTGTTGTTCATTTACGATAGTTTCAGGCTACAGATAAACTTTTACTACTTATATTACCATTAGCACCATCAAGTTTTATTGTAGCAGCTGACGGATTACTATTTCAAGCTGGTGTCACATAAAGTTGTTTCACATATTGGATAGGACTCCAGATACTATATGCAAATACACTTCACATACTACTCATCAATAAGCCTCATCAAACTAGTGTTCAAATTAATTTTTTGTTCATTTTCATTTTTATTTTTATTTATAGATATAAATACAATATTATTATATACTATCTTTTTATTCTGTCAATAGTTTTTTTTACTTAAATAATATATTATTTTTTATTGCAGGATCATATTGGATATAAACTGGATATTTACATCATTTTTGCTTTTTATGAGCTTTACAATAATTCGAATACCAAGAAGGAGCTATAGAATTGTCTCAATTTCCATATCTAAATCACCTCCAAAAGTTAATATCAAATACTTGTGCAATATTTCTCAATTTAAAAGCACTGTCCACTCACCAGAAGTTCCAATTATCTCCAATTTTTTTGCTTCATCAAATAGTAAATTTATTTTTTCAAGCAACCAAGAATGACCCTCACACATTATCTCTTCACATCAAAGCTCCTCCAATATACAATTGTCTATCATTTAGACTATAAGTTCTATTCGGTAACAATACATTATCTTTGTGAATACTATTTCCATGTATTGTAAATATACTTCATTTTGTCAATAAAGCTGCATGTATATCTGATACATTATTTGCAATGTAAATATTAGATTCTCTAGTAAGATAACCACTTGAATCTAAACTTGAACCATTATCATCAAATAAAAAGAATACTAAATTATCATTAATATTATTCTTAGTAATATTTCATTTTATCAATAATTTACAATTTTTAAGTATAATAGTATTTGACCCAGCATAAGTTCAAGTATTTACCATTATAGTAGGATAAGTTGGATTACAGAAATAATATTTTATTCATCAGTTCAAGTTATTTGGTTTAATAGTATTATGTAGTGTCGCATCGATTGGAGTTATTCATTGCAATAAATAATTTACTTTTCTCCTTAATTGATTATATGCACCATAAAATTTTGCAGATATAGAATTGCTAGTTGCTCATAATGAATTTTTTACACTAGCTGAATACTTTTGTGTTTCGTTTATCATACCATTTACAAATGCTCAACCGACTTTGTAAGTAGCTCACAAATTGAAGTAAAAACTCCAAGGTTTTAATTTTAGATTTCATATTCAGGCTATATTATAACCATAATATCCATGATTATAATTAAATTTTATAGCTCCATCAAAATGATAGTTTAAAGAAAACAATATAGTCTTAGACAATTTTTGAGATGATAATGCTGTTAATTGTAATTGATTTCATGTTAATCTACCTCAAGTCGCAAAACTTACACCAGAAATAGGTTTAGTAATTTGACCACTTAACGAATACTGGATATGTCATAATCTCAATTTAGACATATTTTGTAATTTTAAGTAAATACTATTATTTATATCTACATAATTTTCTTTATCATCCAAACCTTGTAATCTAATCTTAAGGAAAGGTTTAAACACTATATTTTTTATATATCCAATATAACTAGAAGGTAGTTTCAAATAGTTTCATGAATTCGTAAAATTCCAACCAGAAGAAGTATTTTGTAAATTTGTAATCTCAAACTTTAATTTTCAACCTGTAATTGGCTTATATGAAACAACTTTAACTCATGAATAAACTGAAATATTATTTTTATAATTAAATTTTGATCATAAAACATTATCAGTACTTCAAGAATAAGTAGTTCAATTAAATACAAATTCTAAAGCTTTACAATTCGTTTGATAATCTGCACTAAGTTCATTACAATCCCATCCACTATAAGAATTTGCAATTCATGCATCCTCTATTTTTATATCAAACTTAACATCAGGTATCACATAACCATGAGAATCTCTTAATACCGGCTTAAATGACAAAGTATTATTTGTATTCCATCAACTAAATTGTGTATTTAAAATTTTACCAGTAAATGATTTAGAATAATCTACTATCTTATCTGCATAAGCATCAAATGAAAAAGTTTTATTTAAAGAATATTTTACCTTAACATTTGAAAAATTATTAAATCAAATAGTATAAGAACTTAAATTATAGCTTGAATTTATCTTTGAAATTGTATCAGCTTTATTTTTTGGAATTACTTTTCCGGTAAATATTTCATTTTTTAGATTTAAATTTATTCCATATTTTGAATTTGTATTAGTATTTCAGGATAATCATAAATAATCTATTGTTCCTGTAGAGTAATAAGCATAATCAAAATTACCTGTAAAAACATTTCATACAATTACATTTCAAGTAAAAGAAATCTTTATATTTTTCAATGGTTTTTTAGTTTTAAGATTTGATAAAGTTACAATATGAGAAGTATGTCAACTTTGGTCAGCTATGCTATAAGAAAACTTTAAATCAACTGAACCACTGCTTACAGCTTTTAAAATATACATAGGAATAGTTACTACTCAAGTATTCACATCTAAAGTAACCTTTTTTCACTCATCTCATGTCAAAAAAGTGTATCAACTTAAACCACCAGTTGCTGAATCTATTTCAACTGTTATATTATTTAAAATTTGAACTGGGTTTCATCCAACATCTTTCAAAATAACATTTACTCAAGTAGAATTACCATTTGCTACATAATTTCAGCCTGTCAAAGCTGAGTAATCAACAATTGTATTATTCCAATCTATCAAATTTAATCAGGTCACATATACAGTTCACCAATTAGGAACAGATCATAATGCCTCATCAGTTGCATCTCCTGAAAAATAATATGCTTTTTTTTGTTTATTATAATTTAATTTAATATCATTAAATGTCATTTTATATCAAGTACCTGAAGCTGTTTTACCTACTCATGTCAAATAAAAATCAGATCCAGAAAGTATAATAGTAGTACAACTATGCACTGTATTATCACCATCAGGTTCCGACAAATAAACATACCCATTTCCCTTCCTATTTACATGTCAAGTTAATATAAAACCACGATGATTCGTTCCACAAGCATCTCATGATAAAATATTTGTCATTACTGCAGCCGTTGAGGTACTCGCATCATCAAAGTTCATAGTAACATTAGCTCAAGTGGCAGTACCATGCAACAAACTTGTCTGTGCTGCATAAGTATTCATTCAAAAAAACACACCACATAACACTATCAAACTTACTATAATTTTTTTCATATTTTTATTTTTATTTTATAAAACTTATGCTTTGAATTATACATTTAAATTATTATTTTGTCAATAGTTTTTTACACTCGATATTTTGAGGATATGGAAACTGATTACACTTCTGTATATTTCAATTTTTTACTACTTTTTTAAGATTTTTTTGTAAAATACATCCTCTTTTTTTCAATCAATTTGATATTTTTTCACAATCTAATTTTTTATAATTTTGTTCATCCAAACAAGCCTGCTTAAGATAAACTAATTTATCACAATTACCTTTTTTATAATTTTCTTGCTCATTTTTTACTAATTTTTCACAATAAGTTATTTTTTTGGGTGAAGATAAACTCTTACACACTGAAATTCATTCTTTAACTGCGATTTTGATTACTCATTTATCAAAAGGAGATAAACTATCTTCAATAGTATTTTGTCTTTTTTTAACTACTGAATGATTTCATCCTGTTATCATATTCTTATTCACATTAGAAGTATTGTTATGAATAATATGTTTTTGAGAACAACCACTCAACATAAC
>WFMP01000193.1 GCA_015489035.1 Candidatus Altimarinota bacterium | reverse complement strand
CTTTCTTGATATTTTGGGAAATAATGAGTGTTTCAAGTTATTTCTTGGTAGTTCATGAAGCTAGTAAAAAATGAATATTAGAAGATGGTGCTTGGTATTTGATAATAACTCATATTTGAATGTTTTTTATCTTATTGTCATTTATTCCATTTATTTTAGCAACTCATAGTACTTCATTTTTGGACTGGTGAACTGCTACTTTAAGTCCTATGATTGCAAGTTTGGTATTTTTCTCAGCTCTTATTTGATTTGGGTCAAAAGCTTGATTATTCCCTATTCATATTTGGTTACCAAAAGCTCATCCAATTGCTCCAACAAATGTTTCAGCACTTATGAGTTGATTTATGGTAAAACTGCCAGTTTTGATGATATTAAAATTTTTGTTAGTATTTTTTCACTGACAGGTTCAATTCTCTTGGTTTGTAGTTACATTATTTGTAGCTGCTATTTCATCATTTCTATGAGTATTTTATGCTATCATACAACATAATATTAAAAAATTATTAGCTTATCATACAATAGAAAATGTTTGAATTATATTTTTATGAGTAGCTATTGCTATTTTATGAATGTATTTAAAAAATAATTTAATAATAATTCTTTGAATATTTGCAGCTTTATATCACACTTTTAATCATGCTATTTTTAAATGATTATTATTTTTGGTAGCTGGTTGAATGATAGAAAGAACAAATACTTACGAATATACAAAACTTGGATGACTTATCAAAACCTTTCCATTTTTAGCTTTAAGTTTTCTTGTTTGAAGTATAGCTATTGCAGGAGTTATGCCTTTAAATGGTTTTAATTCAGAGTTTTTAACTTTTGTTTGATTGTTTAAGTCAGTTGTTATATCAAGTTCTTTTACTACAAAATTTATTTTAATTTTATCAGTTATAACTTTGACTGCAACAGCTGCTTTGTCTTTGATATGTTTTACAAAAGTATTTTGAATAGCATTTTTAGGAAATCAAAGAGACAAAAGCTTAGAATACAAAGATATAAAATCAATTTGAGAGAAAATATCTTATTCTGTTTTGATGATATTTATTGTATTACTTGCAATATTACCATGAGCAATTTATTTTATTGTTTCAAAAATATTAAAAATACCATTTGAATGAAATATATTTAATTTCTGATCTTTACATTTAAACTATACTCCAATATATTTAATATGACTTTTAGCTATCTTTTTTATAGTTAGTTATTTATTGTATAAATTATTTTCAAAAAAAGAGAAAAAAATGCCTGTTTGGAATTGTGGATATAATTATATTGAACCTAAAACTCAATATACTTCGACTGCTTTCATACAACCACTTAGAAGAATTTTTGCTGATATTTATGGAGAAACAAAATTATTAAAAAAGAATTCTCAAAAAGATGCTGATATAGTTTATAAGAAAGATTTATCTCATATCGAGTATGGCACAATAAACCAGTATTTTGTAGATAATTTTTATTGAAAAGTATTGAAAATTATTTCTTTTATTGCTAAAAAAGTAAAATCTTTACAAAATTGAGAAATACAAAGTTATATATTTTATATGTTCTTAGCTATTTTGTTGTTACTTATAGTTGTTTTATTTAATTAATTTGTAAAAAAATGTATATTCTGTTTTTTGTGATTACATTATTTTTGATTCCAATATTTGATGTGTTTTTAAAAAATATTAAAAATGTATTAAATGGTAGAAAAAGATTAAGTTGTTTTCGAACTTATTATGATTTGATTAAATTGTTTAAAAAATCTAATTTTAAATCTGAATTTACAAGTTTTATAAGCTTTTTGGCACCACTTGTTATTTTGATGATAAGCTTAACTTTCTTGTTTTTGATACCAATTGTAAATATAGATGTAAATATAAATATAATTGTTTTATTTCATATTTTAGGACTTGGAAGTGTATTTTTGATGCTTTATGCTCTTGATAATGCAACTTATTTTGGATGATTGTGAGCTTCTAGAGAATCTTTTGTAATTGCTATTGTAGAACCTGTTACTATTTTACTTATTTTATCTTTTGTAGTTCTTGCTTGATGAAATATGGATTTAGCTTCTATTTCTAAGTTTTTACATTGAAATGAAAGTTTTATAATGGGCTTCTTCTTATTTGTATTTTGAATAAATATATTTGCTATTTTATTGGCTGAAAATAAAAGATTTCCTTTTGATAATCCTTCTACACATTTGGAATTAACTATGATTCATGAAGCAATGCTTTTGGAAACTACTTGACCAAAACTTGCAATATTAGAAATTTCTTCAAAAATTAATTTAATAGCTTTTGCAAATTTACTAATTTTCTTTGTTTGGAATAATGTTTACGGACTAACAAATAGCTTTGAAATTTATGGGTTGTATGTTTTGAAAGTTTTAGTTATATTAGCTTTTGTTGCTATGTTTGAAGTATTTATTACAAAAATGAGATTATTTAAATATCAAAATGTATTTGGCTTCTTACTTATCTTAGAATTAATTACTATTTCTTTTTATTTCTTAAAATAGTCGTAATGTTGGAAGTTTTATTT
>WFMP01000192.1 GCA_015489035.1 Candidatus Altimarinota bacterium | reverse complement strand
TTTTGTTATTTGATCGATTAAAATTAGTATTAATATACTTATAGCTATAAATAAGTTTTTATGTTTGTAAAAAGACATTTTTTAATTAAATTAAGAATAAATTGAGTTAGATTTTATGATTATATAAACTTATTTCAATATGTTTTTGTGAGTTGATCCTGGTATTAGAAAATTATGATTTGCATTGATAGATAAAAACAAGCAAATATTTGAGTTATGAGCTTTGATAAATGAAATAGATGGTTGAAGAGAAGATAATGTAAGGAGAATGTCCGATATCTCTAATTTTTTTGATGAAATTCTTGAAAAGTATAGTATAAAATCTGTTTGTATAGAAAAATTATTTTTTACAGAATTTAACAAAGGTAATGCTGAATTTGTTTATGGAGTAAGATGATTACTTATGGTTAAGTTTTATGAAAAATGAATAAATATAATAGAACTTTCTCCAAAAGAAATAAAAAAATATATTACCTGATCATGAAATGCTAATAAGATAAATATGCAAAAAAAGACACAAAAATTATTTAATTTATCGAAGATACCTGAACCTCATGATGCTGCGGATGCCTTGGGCATGGCATACATAGCAAAGATTTTAACAAAGTAAAAAAAATCCTGTATAAACTACAGAACATTCTTAGGTTTATTTATTATTTTATAATTTAGCTTCTATAGCTGCAAAATCTCATTTATTATCTGAATTTATGATTATACTCATTTGATTTCATACAGATATTCCAAAGTAAGAAACAGCTGCTGGATTTAATTTATAAGTTTTTCCATTATCTCATATTGCTATATATTCATTATTATCTTGAGATAAACTAGCTTTGATTGTGCTTCTTGGAGCTGGTTGTATAAGTTTATACATTAATCTACCATTTGGAAGTATTGTAAGTTTCAAGATGTCTTGAGTTAATAATTTTGATTTACTAGAATAATTTAATGGGACAGGGTATTTTTTACCATCTGAACCAACCATATAAAGTCAATCATATACTCATTCAACAACTTCTCATTGTTCAGGAACTGAATAGTTTAATAATTTCGAAGATAGATCTTTTATTTCATTCTCATCTATTTCATTTTGGTAAGAACCATCTTGTAGTCTTTGTAAAAGTAACCTTACTCTTTTTGAATCATTTTCAATATTTGTAAGTAAACCTGATACTGCATTTATGATTTTATTTATATTATCTTGTTCTGACATTGTTTTATTTTTATATTATTAAAATACTTTTTGTTGTATAATTACAAAATATTGTTAATATAACAATTAGTTTAAAAATTGCAAGACTTGTTTATTTTGCTTAATATTTGTTAGTATGTTTAAAAAAATAGTATTTTCGTTATTTATTGTTTTTTTTTCTTTACCATTTTTATGATTTGCTTGATATTGTGATTGAAATACGGACTGAGCTTGAGCAAAGCCACCTATTTGTTATAATTCTCCAGAAGTTGTAAATAAATATTTGCAAGATATGGTTTATGTAATTTGATTAACTTCTAATGTAAGTTCTACTGATAGCTGACTTGGAGCTTTATGAAATAAATTGAAAGATACTTGAATTTGATCTTTGGGTGTTGCGACCATGTTTGCTTCCAATGGTGTATGAAATTTTTTCCAAAATTTTGTTATTTTAAAAGAAATGAATCCAGATGTTGTTAGAGATCGGGTAAAAATTACAAATTTCCAACAATATATAACTCAAAAAGCTTTGAAAATAGCTAGTGAATGACTTCTAAATCAAAACATAAATAATAGAATTAAAGAAAGAATTATTAATTATACAAAGTGAAAAAGTAGTTTTGTTATTTCTTTTTACTGATCTACTTATAAAGATTTGTTTAAATATTTATGGGATAATCAACTTATTTTTGAAAATATATATTATGATAAGATAGTTTTGAAGGAAAATATAGGTGATATTGAAAATAATATTTTAAACAAAAATATTGGAATTAGTATTAATAATATGCAAATAGAAAATTTAGGAAAGAAATTTAATGTTTATAAAACTGAATGTAGTACTTCATGGGATGATATCAAAAAAGATGTAAAACATATCATTTGTTCTATTTGATGAGATAAATTATCAAAAGCTAATGCTAGATTTCATTGAAATTATAGAAGGTTATTATATGTTTTATGATTGTGAGGCTCAGCAGATAAAAGTTATGCCCAAAAATATTGATCTGTAGCTTTAGCTAAAACATTATCTGGTAGTAGATTTAAAGCTAAAGTAAAAGTAGAATGAATTTGAAATTTATCTTATGGTAATAAAAATATTAAAAATGGATGGAATCCAGATACAGCTTCCTTGAATCAAATGTCTAAAGATTTAAAAAAATATTCTTGATTGTTAAATTGAATAAAAGAAATTTGATCTTATTTTACAAATATAAAGACCTATAAGACATTAAAATGAAATATCTCTCCTGCAGATTATGCTATAGAATCACAAGCAGAATTTATAAATAATAATTTAACATCTGTTATAAATGATTATAATGATGTGACTACAAATCTTGCTTGAGTAGAACCTTGAAAAGCTACACATAATATTACTTTATTGTTTCCTCAAATTAGTAAACAAATAGACGATATAATAAAAAAAGTATGAAAATCTGTTAGTACACCTGGTACTATTTATAAAAATATAGAAAAAACTTGTCAAAATCAGTCTCCAAATAAATGAAATTGTTCTTATTCCCCTTAAATTATTTTCAAAAATAATAATTTTCTCCTAACTCTGCGTAAGTGCTGATCAATCAGTCCTGTAGCATACTTTCTAAAAAATTGTTTTCATTGTTTTTTAATTTTACAATATCTATGAGTTTTCAATCTATAAATTTAGCATATATCATAAAATATATGTTATTTTGTTTTTTTACTTTAATGAAGTATCAAGTAATTTTTTCATCCAATTCTATAGTTTGTTTTTCTGTTAATTTTTCTAGTTTAAAGTAAGTATTTTTTAAAATATTTGCATATTCAAAGTTTTGTATTTCTATTGCTTGATTTATTTTTTCTTTTATAAGTTTTTTGATAGGATTAGTTTTTCCATTAAAAAAATCTATAAGTATTTTTACTATTTTTTTGTATTCTTCTTTAGCTTCTTGTTGTTTTCAATTGCACCATCAAGCACACAATCATAATGTAAAATCCGAACATAATTGTCATTTATTAAATTTTGTAGTTGAACAAGTTCTAAATTTTAATATTTGTCTTAATATTTGTAAAATATTTTTTGTATCTTTTTTCCAAGGCTTGGGTCAGATATAAGTTCAAGGTTTGTCTTTGTATCTTGTGAATTCTATTTTTGGAAATTCTTCTTGAGTTATTCTAATATAAGTATAACTATTGTCTCATTTTAAAAGACAGTTGTAGGCAGGTGAGTATTTTTTGATTAAATTGTTTTCCAAAATTAATGCTTCTTCTTCAGTTCTTGTGAGTAAGTATTCAATGTCTGTGGCTTTGCTTACCATGTCTTCTTTCCATACTCAAATTCATGTTCTAAAATATTGATTAACTCTTTTGTTTAAGTCTTTTGCTTTTCATACATACAAAACTGTATTTCATTTTTTCCAGATATAAATTCAAGGTTTATGGGGAAATTTAGATATTTTTTCTTTTAGCATATATTTTAAAATATTTATAAATTGTTTATAT
>WFMP01000191.1 GCA_015489035.1 Candidatus Altimarinota bacterium | reverse complement strand
CTGAAATGTTTGGTGGAAAAATCAAGATGCTTCCCAAGCGAAAAGGTAACCGTATGACAGCTGATGTAGTCACAGAAAAAACAGAAGCACTTGGATGGAAGCCGACACGAAGTGTTAAAGAATATATACAAGAGATAAGAGCAAAAAATTGAGTAACATAAAGATGAATGACGTAGGTATCTACTCGAAATATTGCTGTTTGACAAGCTTAAAAAGAGTCTTCAATGAGTATTAAAATAATAGAGAAAAAATTATTATGCTTGCTTTAAAAAAACTATTGTTATCTTTATTATGCAAAGAGGTGAGCAAAAAAGAACCACCTAAATTATTTAAAAACATTCTCATTAACGCTCGCTTTAAAATCGGTGACACTATCATGCTTTTTGCTTTAATAAGAGAAATAAAAAAACATAACCCTTCAATAAATATAGATATTTTGGCTGGAAAAGATAACAGCTTTATGTTTGACAATAATCCTTACATTTCAGAAGTTTTTACTCTTTACAAATGGGTAAAATTTAAAAAATCTATTTTTGAATTAAAAAAAATACGCAGTGTAAATTATGATCTCATTATCGATATTTCATCTACCAAGTTTGGTAATCTCTTATATTTAAAGTTATTAAACTCTAAATATATGGTAACATTAAAATCATCAAATAGATACAATATTTCAAATAATAAATGTTATGACTTAGTCTTAAAAATATTGCCAAGACAACATATACTAGATCACTTTTTTTCTGTATTAAATCTATTTAGCATTCAATTTGATCCTTCAATGAAAAGATTAGATATTTATCTTAAGGACAATACTCTTTTAAAGGCAAAGCAATTTATAAAGCGAGTTGTACCTAAAAAAGAGAAAAGTGTACTTCTAAATATAGATGCAAGTAGCCAATCAAGAAGTATTAGTACAAAGGATTTGCAAAAAATTATCCTGGATATGGCAGATACATTTCATAAAACTACCTTTATTATTATATCAATTCCAAAAAGAAGAAAAGAGATCCAAGCTTTTTTGGATACGAAGCAATACGATAATGTTTTACTCTCCTATCTTCTGGTAGACATTTTTGATGTGATGGCACTAATCAGCAATGTAGATATTGTTATAACGCCAGATACTTCAATTATTCACATAGCTTCTGCTCTTAAAAAACCTTTTATAGGTATCTATAGTCAAAATCCAACTAATTTTTCTCGATTCTCTCCAATCGCCAAAAACTATAAACTTGTTTTCGCTCCAAACACAAAAGAAAACTCAATCCAAGATTTTGACCATCAACTTCTACTTAAAACTCTCAAAGATATGCTTCATGAAACAAATAGTTAATGTATTTAAAAGATTTGAATTAAATCAGTACATTACTGTTTTGCTGTATGGATCTATTCTTTGTGCAACATTTAATCCCTTAAAATCAAAAATATTTCTTGTAATTGCAGGAATTTTATGGATAAAGGACATCACGCTAAAAGATTTAAAAGTTTTTTTATCCAGTAAAGCTGTTATATTTTTATTACTCTATTATTTTTATAACCTAATCTCTTTTATATGGACAGCACATACAAGGTTTTACTATGACTGGATCTCTAACAACTTTTACTTCTTTCTTCTTCCCTTTATTCTCTTTGCTACAATTGCAACAGAAAAAACAATACGAATATTCACAAAGCTTTTTTTGTTCACGGTATTTGTAAACGAGGTGATATCTTATGGAATAGAACTTCATCTATGGCTTCATCCTAAAAATGGCTTCCCTGTTTTTTTTATGTATCATATACCATATAGTGTTATTATCTCTCTTGCAATTTTGATTACATATTATGAACTTTTACATTCCAAAGATAATAGATTAACTAAATTTTTATATATTACATTTCTCATTACTATGACTGGCAATCTTATCCTATCTGGAGGTAGAACTGGACAAGCCACACTTATTGCCTCTCTTGTAATCTACTTTCTTTGGGCACTCAACAAAAAGCACAGAAAACATATTATTGCAACTTTTGCTCTTCTTGTTGGGTTCTTTGTCATTACCTATTTTATTTTTCCTCAATTTCAACAAAGAACTAAAGACATTTATGTAGATATCAATCAAGCAATCTTGCAACAAAATTATAACACCTCTGTTGGCAATAGATTATTATCCTATCTGATCGCAATTAAATTTATTGAACATAAAAATATTGTTTTTGGAGAGGGTACGGGGATGACAGACTCAGTAAAAAACGAACTTCTCCATAAATATTTTCCAAATAAAAAGTTAAATGCCTACCATTATACTCACCTTCATGAATACTACCTTAACACATTTGTTGAAACTGGTATCGTTGGGCTATTTCTATTTTTTGGGTTTATATATTTTCTAGCAAAAACAGACACCCATAACAATGAAATGCGCAATATTAAGATTATGCTTATTGCAGTTATCTTAATTTCCGATATGTTTGACAGAATCATGCTTGTGAGAACAACAATGCTTGCTTTTTCTCTTTTTGCCGGACTTATTATTGCAAGCATAAAAATTAAATTACAAGGAAATAAAATTTGAGCAAAGAGTTATGGAAATCAAACAGAACTTGGACTAAAAAGACATCTGCATATCTTAAGCGTTTAATTATCTATCTGTTTTCGTATAAAATTAAAAAGAATGCCACCATAAACCTCATGAATGAGAAAAAAATTATTCTTCGGACATACGATGCTTATGGTGATGCAATCATCTGTACTCCATTTTTACGGGAGTTGAAAAAGTATTTTCCACAGCTAGAGATTGATCTAATTGTAAGTAAAAAAAACTATGATTTTTTTAAAGACAATATTTATGTAGATAATCTTTACATATTTTCTCCATCACCCACACTTAAAGAGTATTGGATGATTGTTACAAAGCTTAGAGGTGACTATAATATTTTAATTGATTTATGGGGAAAGATTTCAATTTCTAAAATAATTGCAATCCGCCTTCTTGGAACAAAGCAGATATTTGGAGTCTCTACTGAAAGTTCCTATAGACACAAATACTATATAGGTACTGAGGACTTAAAATGTTATGATCTTGTCTTCGGTCAAGACTTAAGAGCGCATCACCGAGATAGATTTTTAGATTTTTTTAATCTACTTGGTGTTGATATTGATGATAGCTCTTATGATATCTTTTATCCTGAAGTTTATGAAAAAAACGCTGTCAACTTCATACAAAAGCGCAAACCGTACAAGTTTATCATTGGCTTTAACTATAAAGGAAGTAGAGATGATAACACTCTGCCCACAAACTATACAATTAGGATTCTCCGCTTGCTATCTGCAACTTACCCAGATTTCCTTATCATACTCTTTTTTGATTCAAGTAATCAAAATGAGGCGCATTATATAAAAAGCACACTTCAAAACGATAATATAGTTATACAATTTGAAACAAAAAAATTTCTAGAGTTTTGCGCACTTGTAAAACAGTGCAATCTTGTCATTACTACAGCAACATCTACCCTGCATGTAGCTTCAGCATTTAATAAATATATAATCACTTTATACCCAAATACACCATACTACAGGAGCTTTGACCCTTTTTCTACTCTACCTATAAAAAAAATATACAAAAATAGTCTTAAGAAGTTAACTACAAATGATTTAGATACGATAAAGAATACAATACAAGAGTTTTATATTAACTATCAAGAAAAAAATGGAGTCAGTATAGATGGAAAACATCCATAAGGTCGGTATTATCATACTCGGGCTCTTTGGAGATGTACTTATACGCACGCCAATTTTAAAAAATCTTAAAATAATGTTTCCCGAAGCTGAGATTGTAGCGATTGTTGATAAGATAGGAGTGGAGGTATTGCGTTATAATCCAGATGTTAGTCGTACTATTGTATTTCATAGAAATAAAAATAAACTTAAAAATAATCTTCTTAAGGTTTACGATATCTGGCAAGTAAGACGAGAGGGATTTGATCTTTTAGTCAATATCTACGATGGTGGCTCAACTCCTAT
>WFMP01000190.1 GCA_015489035.1 Candidatus Altimarinota bacterium | reverse complement strand
GTCTTAATATATGGGAATTTAATATATAAAATAATACAAAAAGTAGATAATACGAAACAACATTGTATAGTTTCTTCTAATTCTTGATCTGTTTCTAATATTTCTTGATCTAAGCTAGTTTCTAATATTTCTTGATCTAAGCTAGTTTCTTCTAATTCCTGATCTAATTTAGTTTCTTCTAATTCCTGATCTAATTTGGTTTCTTCTAATTCTTGATCTAATTTGGTTTCTTCTAATTCCTGATCTAATTTAGTTTCTTCTAATTCTTGATCTAATTTGGTTTCTTCTAATTCTTGATCTAATCTAGTTTCTTCTAATTCTTGATCTAATTTGGTAAATAAAACAGAAACTTGAAATTACATACTTTGAATAGTCACAAAAAAGGAATCACTATCTTGATGAAAATTAAAATGAAGTATTAAAGTTATTAAATTGATAAAAAATAATATTATTGAATTAAAATGATTTAAAACTTGATATAATTTTTCAAAAAGTATATATACTATGTTAAAATATACTTGAAATTACAAAATGACTTGAAACAACATTTTTTCTTGAATATATCAAATAAAATGAACCCTGGAAAGAAATATAATACTATGAAATGTATTAACATGAAGTTTTATTTTACCTCAAAAAAAGAAAATATTAGATAAAAATGAAACTATACTTAAATGAAAAGAATTACAAAAATATAAAGAAGAGAAAAAAATAAAATGTCCTTACAATGGAAATATAAAAGTAAATGTAAGAGCCTTGAATTTGAGAGAAAATAATACTCAATATAGTAAAAAATTATGATTATTATGGAGATGAACAAAACTAGAAGTTTTAACTTGCCAAAAAAACCTAAAAGCAGATAGCTGGTGGTATAAAATAAAAGTTTTTAAAACTTGAAAGATATGATGGGTAAGCACTATTTGAGTATGAAAATAGTTGAAATCATTCAAAATAGAATAAAGAATCAGTAAACAAATAATGGGATATGCTTAGCATATCTTTTTTTTGTAATCAACCAAGCTATAAAAGATCATAAAATTAAAGATAAAGTAAATCAGATATAAAATCATAAAAAATTATAAGAAAGAAAATCTACAAATAAAGTAATTATAAATAAATATAACCAATAATCATAGATTCAAGTTCATCATATCATCCAATCTTTCGAAATAAACTTTGGTAATTTTCATAAATAATCCACTATATCCAAACAAAAGATTCAAAATAAATACAAAAACATAAGATACTTAGCATATCAAAAATCAAAAAAATATAACCAAATAATTCAAAAAACGTTGAGTAAATAGAAACTCCAAATCGAAATTAATTTACTTTTCCAATCTTGCCAAGCAATATATCATAAAATCAACAAAAATAATAAACTAAGGGAACAATATAATTCTTTCATGTAAAATAGAAAAATTTTGGATAATAAAATTTATGTAACCAATTAAATAAAATATTATCAACACATAAAAAATAGTAAACATAAGATTTATAATTAAGTCTTCAGCTGATTCTCCTCACATTTTGTTATAATTATCTAATTAAAAAATATTTTTTATCTTTACCTATTCATAAAGCCCCAGATAAACTACAATCTGTAGTATTCAAATTTATAGTTCAAGTATAATAATCTATACAAGCATCTTTAGTTGTAGTAGCTCAAGTATCACAAGTTCAATTATTTTCATCTTTACAAACCCAATATTCTCCATTATGATGAGATAAACAAGAACAAGAAGTTACTTTATTACTATAGTTTGTTGTAAATAGAGATGTTTTTTTACATTCATAGGTGGTACATCAGCCTAACAAATTACAATCTTTACATCATCAAGCACCACACTCACTATATCAAGATGGACAAGACTTTTTAGGTCTCTTATTTTCACATACATAACTTCAAGCAATTAGATCATTATTTTTAGAATAGTCTCTTTTTTTATTCCAATCTTGATATCTGTCAAAATAATAAGCATCTATCCATCCAGTTTGTGACATACTACAATAAGTATAAAAGTATCATAAATATAAAGTTTGTTTTCTACTTTTTCAATCTTTTATTGAACTTCAAATATCTATAAAATCATTTCATCAAGTGATATATTGATCATATCACAAAAAATTCTTATCCCGCTGCAATCCTGTAAATAAACTATCTCAAGATTTCTGTAAAGTATCTCAAGTATGTAATATAAAAATAGGCATATAAATAGCTAGTTTAGATGAAGTAGGTCAAAGATATTTTAAATCTGTTTTCAAAACTCATCAAGTATAATCAATTAAATATTTTTTAGATCATACAGTATGTTCTGTTATATCCAATCAAGTAAAACTTCAATCTCTATTTTGAAATTTATCTTGTAAATAAGTATAAAAATTAAAATGAGAAATGTGTTTAAAAGTTGGCATAGTTTGAAAATATGAAAAATAATAATTGGTAATAAATAGTAAAAACAATATCAATACTAAAATTAATTTAAACATTACTTATAAATATTAGTTCAACTAAAAAATGATAATCAATTATAAACTCACATTTGATCTTTCAATGCAGAAAGACATTTTATAGTGTTTTTATTATTATTTTTGCATTCATTTGGGTATTTTCTTACATAAATTATATTACGAGTTTTGAAACTGACTCATCAGGTAGAAATTTGAAAATTGTTATCTATAGAAATAAAATCCAACCCATGAAAC
>WFMP01000189.1 GCA_015489035.1 Candidatus Altimarinota bacterium | reverse complement strand
TTACAATAGGACAGCCACAGATTGGAATAGTCATTATAATACAAATTATTATGAAAGATATAATTCCCATGTCCAAAATGTAGAAAATACTGAATTAAGAGGTGTGGATAGTTTAAATGTAACTTGATGAGTTTTGTATATGTATGGTCAGAAATTATCTTTAGTTTCAGCTTCAAATATTATTGAGAGTGATGAATTTTTGAAAGAAAATGATTTAGATGAAGTTGTAATAAATATAAATTGAGTGCCTTTTAAAGCTAAGCCTAAATTCTTGAGATTAAATTTTGAGAAAAATGGTAGGAGATGAATAGTAGGTTATGAAGCTTGAAAAACTGTTACATTAGTTTATGTTTCGTATTTAAATAAAATCAAAGTTTTGTGAACTATAGATCAATATGCTTGATACATAAACGAAAATAATCCAAGAGAATATGAAGTGTTAGTTAATAATAAAAAAAGATTGTATGAAAAGATTTCTAATATATTATGATGTAAACAATGTAATTTAAAAAGGGATTATTCTTGAAATATATATTTTTATTCAAACGGAAGGAATGTTTGAACTTTAACTAATATGTGAAATGAAAAGATTTTAACAAAATGAAATAAAGTCTTAGCAAAAATTACTCAATATTGAAATAATATAATTATGACAGATCCTTTTTGAAATATACTTTATAAATCAAATTGACAGGAAGTTCTTGATATGGAATTACCGACTGCAGGTGAAAGAATAGTATTAAGTATTAAAAATTAGATTGTTATTTTATGTAAATTTTTTATTATAAATACCAGTTTTATATTGGTTATTTTTTTATTATGATACATTTACACGGACATAGTCACTATAGTATGCTTCAAGCCATATGAGATACAAAGGCTATTACTAACAAAGCTAAGGAATTGAATCAGCAAGCTATAGCTATTACGGATACAAATGCGGGTTATGGATTTTTGGAATTTTATGAAAAAACTGATTGAATTAAACCTATTTTATGAGTGGATTTGAATTTTTCTTATGATAGAAAAAATATGATGAATATTGTTTTACTAGCAAAAACTTATGAAGGTTATCAAAATATGATACAATTAATTTCTATAGCAAACACTGTAAATATGATAGATATCCCATTTATTACTATGGATGATTTGAAAAAATATAGCAAATGACTTATTTGACTTTCGTGATGAAATTGAGAAATAGAAAAACTTATTGTTTGATGAGAAAAAGATGATCTTATTTTAGAAAAAATTCGAGAATATGAAGATTTATTTGATGGAGAATTTTACTTAGAATTTCTTACTTATGATTATAATTTATTTGTAGATAGACAAAATATAGAAAAAAAGTTTATTCAATTTATAGAACAAAATAATAAAAAAGTAGTAGTTACATCAAATTATAAATATTTGAATAAAGAAGATAGAGGCACTTATGATGTTTTGTTGTGCATCAAGAATAATTGGAAGTATGGAGCAGGAGATAGACCCAAAATAAAGTGATATAATTATATTATGTCAGAAACTGAAGTTAGAGAAGTATTAGAAAATAATTGAATATCAAAAGATTTACAAGATGTTTTAATTGAAAATACTCATAACATAGCTGAAAGTATAGATTGTAAAATTCCATTACACCAGTTACTTTTTCCAAAATATGAAGTTCCAGATAAATATAGAAAATTGTATGATAAACTAGAGAAATAATATTTATTATTTGATTGAAAGAGATGTTTTTAAAAACTAGTTTGGTGTATTTTGTTTCATTTGTTATAATATTTATTTTTGCCATGGTTTTAATTTGAGATAGTAATGAAAATAAAAATACGACTAGATTTTGATATATTCTTTTACTAGCTAGTCTTTATTGTCTTTATAAAACATTTACTAATTAATTATTATATATGCAGATAAATTTAAAAAACTTTTTTGATTATAAACCAATATTTTCTGAAGAAGAAATAGAAAACTTTTTTGCAAAAGAAGTTAAACAGCCAGTTATTGAATATCTTTGAGAAAAAGAATGAGAAATGTTACAAAAAGCTTATGGATATGCAAAAAAAGCTCATGGTAGTGAAAAAAGGCTTTCTTGAGAACCTTATATTGTTCATCCAGTTTATGTAGCTAAGTATTTATTGCTTATAAAACCTGGAATTTATGCTTTACAAGCTGCATTGTTGCATGATGTAATAGAAGATACACCTATAACTTGAGATGAAATTTTGGAAGAATTTTGACCTGAAGTTGCTTTTTTGTGTTTATGACTTGAAAAAGTAGGTAGAGTAAAATATCAATGAGAAGATAGACAGATAGAAACTTTGAAAAAAACATTTTTGGCAATGTGACAGGACATAAGAGTTATTTTTGTAAAACTTGCAGATAGAATACATAATATTCAAACTTTAAAATATCACCCTAAAAGAGAAAAACAAGTTAGAATAGCAGAAGAGACTTTGAAAGTTTATGCACCTATTTCAAAAAGATTGTGAATAGAAGTATTTCAACTTTATTTAGAAAATGGATCATTTGCAATTTTGAAATCAGGAGAGTTTAATAGAATATTTACTTATTTAGAAAAAAATTATTCAAAAGTAAATATAGATAAAATAAAATCTAATATTGAGAGAATTTTAAAAAAAAATGATATAGAATATTCATCTGTCAAGTGAAGATTAAAAAGTCCTTATAGGATATATCTTAAATTTTTTAAATATAAAACAACTTGTATCAAAGAGATAAAAGATATTTTGGCTTTTAGAATAATAGTAAGTAATATATCGGATTGTTATACTACATTATGAGCTATTCATGCACAATATACACCTATTCTTAAAAGAATTAAAGATTATATTTCCATTCCAAAGCCAAATGGTTATCAATCACTTCATACTACAGTTTTATGACTTTATAAAACACCAGTTGAAATTCAAATAAGAACAAAGAAAATGGATGATTTAGCAGAATATGGAGTAGCTGCACATTTTATCTATAAAGAATTATGAAAATCTGAAAATACAGATCTTAAACAAATAAAGTGGGTAAATAAATTAAAAGAAATTTCAAAAGAATATCAGGAAAAAAGTTCAGAAAATAAAAATTTTTTTAATATACTAGATGTAGATTTTTTAAGCAAATCTGTTTTTATTTATACACCAGATTGAAAAGTTATAGAATTACCTAAAGGTGCTACAGTTTTGGATTTTGCATTTAGAGTCCATACAGATATATGATTACATTTTAAATCTGCTACTGTAGATGGGAAGATAGTTCCTATAGATTATAAATTGAGAAATGGAGATATTGTAGAAATTAAAACTTTTAGAAATAATGTTTCAGTAAAAAAATCTTGGCTAGATTATGTATTTTCTCCAACTAGTAAAAATAAAATAAGACAATATTTTAATCATCTTGAAAGACAACACAGTATAGATTTATGAAAAGATATGTTAAATAAAGAGTTAAAAAAATATTCTTTACCTGAATTAGATGATAATACTAATTTGATTAAAATAAAGAATTCTGTCCAAGAAATAGAAAGATCTTTAATTCAAATTGCTAATTGAAATTTGAGTGTTTCTAAGTTTATTAGATGATTTTATCCTAATATTTATAATCATAAACAAGAAATTCAAGAAAAATTAGAAGATGTACAAAAGGAAGTTAAATCACAAGTAATTATTGATGAATCTAAATTGTTTAAATATACATTTTGTCCGGAGTGTAAGCCTGTAAAATGAGATATTATTATTTGAAAAGTAGTAGATGAATGAATAAAAATTCACAAAACATCTTGTAAAGCACTTAAAACTATAAATTTTCAGAAATTAGTAGAGACACATTGGGATGGACAAATACAAAATGGATATGAAGTAATTTTAAAATTTAATATTACAGAAAAAAAAGATAATTTTTTGGATATAGTAAATATTTTGAGTGAATTTAAAATTAAATTATTAAATGTAAATACTATTAATGAAAATTGAAAAGATTATTTAATTATAGATATAAATGTAAAATTACCTACCACATTACATCTTATAAATAAAAAACTTAAAAAACAAGTAAATTATTTATTTAATAGTGTAAGAATAAATTTTAAATAAAAAAAGCTACAGATCAGACTTGAACTGACGACCTTCCCCTTACCATGGGGATGCTCTACCAGCTGAGCTACTGTAGCATTAAAAATATCCTGAAACAAGTTCAGGGTAGGAAAAATCAATTAATGATATTTATTTAGTTCTAGATCTGCCATTATTTTATTCATTTTGAATAATGCTTTTTCTATATCTTCAATAGATCATTTTGCTTTAATTTCTTCTATTTCTTTCTCTAATTTTTGTTTCATTTCTTCTAATTCTTCATTTGGAAGTGTGTTTTTTGTAGTAGCAGAAGAAACTACAATAGAAACTTCTTTTCCATCTGTATAAACTACACCATCTCAAACAGAAATAACATTAAAATCATCTTTTTGAAAAAAATTATCTTTTTTCTCATTAGTCTTGAATTTACATATTCATCATTTTACAACTCAAGTATACATAGCATGCTCAGGTAGTATCCCTATTTCTCATTCTTGAGTAGGAACTATAATTTCTTCAATTTCTCATTCAAATAAAGTTTCTTCAGTTGAGATTATTTTTGACTTCATTAAGTTAATATTTTAATAATTTAAAGTATTATTTAGCTTTCCTCCTTAAGAATGCAGGAACATCAGATTGATTATTTTCTTTTGGTTCTACAGGTTTAGATTTATTTAATGTTTTTGAAACAAAGTCATTTCATTTAGAAGTATTGTTTCTAAATGGATTAGATTTTGTAGCAGGTCATTTAATTATATCATTTTGAATTGTTTCTGGAAATCAAGTTGCAATAATAGTAACTTTTACATCTTGTTCGTAATTTTCATCTATAGACATTCCCCAAATAATATTAGCATCATCAGCTGCGATATTTTCTATAATTCAGGCAGCTTCTTGAACTTCAGTAGGTGTTAGATCTTCACTTCAAGTCACAGCAAAGATAATGTTTTTTGCACCTTCAAGTTTTGCTTCCAATAATGGATTTTCAATAGCTTGTCTTGTAGCATCTACAGTTCTGTTTTCACCTTCACCGTAACCAATACCAAGTAGAGCAGTACCAGATTCTTTCATAATTGCTAAGATATCAGCAAAATCTATGTTAATTAGACCTGGCTTGATAACTAAGTCGGATATTCATTGAACACCTAAGTGTAAGATTTTATCTATCATATTGAATGCTGCTTTGAATGTTGTTTTTTTGTCAATAATATTAAAAATTTTATCATTTGGTATTACGATAAGAGTATCTACTCATTCTTTAATTTTTGATAATCATTCAATTGCATTTTCCAATCTTCTTTTTCATTCAAAAGAAAATGGCTTTGTAACTACTCATACTGTAAGTATTCATAATTCTGCAGCAGCTTGTGCAATTACTGGTGCAGCACCTGTTCAGGTACCACCTCACATACCAGCAGTTATAAAAAGCATATCTGTATCATCTAAGTGTCTTTTAATTTCATCAATATTTTCTTCAGCAGCTTTTCTACCAATTTCCGGATTTGCTCAAGCTCAAAGTCATCTAGTTAAATTAAGTCAAATATTTACTTTATCATTTGCTAAGTTATTTTCTAATGCTTGTGCATCTGTATTTACAGCTATGAATTCTACTCAGTCAATTCATTCTTGAACCATTCTATTGATAGTGTTTCATCCAGCTCAACCAACTCATATTACTTTTATTCTTGCTCCAGGAATGAAATCAGGTGTTATTTCTGTTAATGCCATTGTTAATTTTAATTAATATATAAATGTTTAGAATATTTTTTTTATCCAATCTTTGATTGTTGTAAGAAATCAGAAATTTAGTCATAAACTAAATCATCATTCATCTCAATATTTTTCTTCCCAGATATAGTTTCAGATACAATTTAGGAATTGTAAATTTGTTCATAATTCTTGGAATTGTGGATCGACTATTTTTCATCTTTTACAAGCTAAGCTAAAGTAATTCCTCGTAAATTCTTCTATATTTTTAATTTTACCTGTTCATCAGGATAGTATAATTCATCATGGTAATCTTCCACTTACTCATTTTTCTTCCATTTCCTCAAGAATATATTTGTAGATATCATCTTCAAGCCTTGCTTCTATGATGTTTGATAAGAAAACCTTATCAATTTCTCCATCAGTATCTATATTTGTATTATTTATTATAATTTCTCATTCTTCTTTTTTAATTTGTTCAGCTTGAGTATAATCTATTTTTAATCAGATAGATATATCTTTTGTGATTTCTTCTCATCAGACTGGAATTATACCGTATCATAAATTATTTCACTCTTCATACATAACATAAGATGTCTGATTAGTTCCTATATCTATGAGAACACATCATAAATCTTTATTTTCAGAATCTAAACATCATTCTTCAAGTCACAAGATGTTTGGCATAAAATCAATAACATCCATCTCTAATTTATCAAATATTTTTTCTAATTCTTTGAATATATTTGATGGAATCATAAATACATTTGCTTTTAATTCTAATTTTCTCCCTTGTAATCAAATAGGATTCTTTGTTTTTTCAGTATCATCTATGATCCATATAGATGGTATTATTTTTAGTATTTCATAATTTAATTCATCTATTGATTCAGGTATAGATTCTAATAAAGAAGAAACATCTTTTTCATTTATTTCTACATTTACGATTCTTTTGTGGTTTGATGTTTTTATAACTTTCATATCAGGATGTGAAAATCATATAATTACATTATCTATAGGTGAATCAACTTTTTTCGAAAGATTGTCTATAATTTTTAAAATACTATTTGTTAAATTATTTGAATCTAATATTTTTCATCTTTTAAGTCAGCTACTTTTGATCATATCTTTTGCTATGATGTTTGTGGTATCATCATATTCTTTAAGAAAAATCAATCATTTTATGTATCCATTTCATATGTCCAAAGAACAGGTTAGTCAATTCATATTTTGTTATAGATGATTAGGTATTAAAAGTATACTTACTATATATATATTTTAAGTTACTAAATCAATATTTAAATAATTGTTTATGATATAAAAAGGTTATCAAAGAAAAATAATATATTTTCTCGATTTGACAAAAAATGAATAATATTTATTATTTAGTAAAAGTTTTATAAAAATAAAAATAAAAATAAAAAATGAAATTTAGAGTTAATAATTTAACTGTTTTGCTTGGTCCTGAAAGTCTTTCAGGCAGTAGTGTCGAAAGTAATAAAAATAAAGAAACTACAAAACAAAAGTTGGAAAATTTACCACAAAATGTAAAAGATTTTTTAAATTTAAAATGAAATAAAAATACAGAAGTAAACATATCTAAAAATAAAAAATGAGAAACTGCTTATGAATTTTGAAAATATGGAATTTTAAAAGAAGAAGATATTTTAAAGTTAAGCGAGTTTTTAAAAGAGAAAGATTTAAGTTATATAAATAAAATAAATTTAACATTAGAGGATATTTTAATAACTATCCCATCTAGTAAAAGAGATATTAATTTAATAAAAAAAGATATAGATTATGTTATAACATTACAAAGACAATTAAATAAAAATAATATTCTTGATTGATATTTGAAAAATAAAATTTTGGAAAATAAAGATGATTTTGGGATGAGTTTTATGGTGGTTTTTTTATATTATATGAATTATCAATATTGAGAAATAGATGATGCAGCTAATTTAGTAAAAATATATGATAAAGAACTTTTAAAAAAGAAAACAGATAAAGAGAAAAGTGTTATTTCAAATGATATTTTTTCAGATTTAGATGGCGGATGTAAAAATCTTAATTTTTATAAAAATAAAAAATCTTGAAATATATTAGATCATTTAAAAGTTAAAGGAGATATAATAACTCCAGTTACAGTTTGAATGTATGATAGATATTTAGGTTTAACTTCATTTTCATCTGATCAACTTGATTTATCTGAACCTATAAGTGATCAATTTGTTCAGGTTAATTTGGAAGAATATAATAATTTATGATTAGAAAATAAACTTAAAAAATGAGAAAAAGTATCTCCAAACGACCTTATAGCTATTAATTTAATTCTGTCTTGACAAGAGAATATAGTAAAAAAAGTTTTTAAAACAAATGAACAGTTAAATAAAATTGCTGATAAGTTTTGATTTAAAGATATGAATTCCTTAAAAGAATATATTTATAAAGAGCAATTAAAGAAGTCAAAATGATATTATGCTATGACTTGAGGATCTAAGAATAAAATAAAATTTAATTGTATCTACATGAAAATACCTTTAACTAAGGCAGAAAGCTTATTTAATGAATTAAATATGATTAAAATTAATAATAATAATGTATGATGGAATAACAAATCGAGTAATTATGTAGAAGATTATTATAAAGAGCTAAAAAAACAAGTTTTAGAAATAAGTTTTACTTTAAATAAATTAGATCAAGAAAAATTTTTAAAAGAGGTTAATAAAAATATACCAGATTGAAAACCTAAAATTACTCTTAAAGAGATTAATAAACAATACAATCAGCAAATAGAAGATTTGTTTTTAATAACAAATAATATTGGTAGCTGAAAAATAAAATTTGATAAGTTGTTTAATAAATTACCCGATAATATACAATATATAGGTCATAATAGGGCAAAAGATATATTAAAAAATATGTTTTCAAAAACCAATATTCCAAAATTAAAAGAAGATCTTGCTATTTCTAATTTAACTCCTATGGAGTTTATATTACAGAAATTAGATGAAAGTAAATTTTTTGATAATTTTAATAGTAAAAAAGGTAAAGCACTTTCTCAAAAAGAAAAATCTGATATGGTTCATGCTATGATGGAAAATTTTTTATCACAAATAAAATGAACTCAAGCATTAAATATAGAAAAAAGTATAGAAGATAATGAAAAATTAAATGGTATTATAGAAAAATTATGAAATGATAATTTTCAGAATTCAAAAGAATGACCTTTAAAGATAAAAAAAGATTTAGCATTAGCAAACTTAAAGTATGATATTTGAAAAGTTCTGATTAATCACAATACAAAAGTTTTAACAAAGGATTTTTTAAGCCAACATAAAAAAGAAATATTAAAATTAATTAGAAAACAATTTTGAGTTAAGTATAATAAAAAACAGTGAAATTTGAATGATTATTATAAAAAAACAGAAAAAATATTAAATGAATTAGAAAATAAGATTCCTTCGTGATGAATTGAAATAAATTTAAATTTGAAAGAATTAGAACAAACAAGAAAATTAATAGAAAAAATAGAAAAAGATAATAAAAAATATGATGAACTTGGGTATACATGATATATAGAATACCAAGAAAAGTTAGAGGCAGAGAAAGAAATGTTAAAAAATGCTTGAACTCAAGTAAATACAAATGTGCCTTTAGAAAAATCGTTGTTTAAATGAAAACAATGATGAGGACTAGAAACAAAGATGGAAAGTAAGTGATGAATTTATACTTTACAAATGTATATTCCTTGAGAAAAAAATGTAATAGAAGTAAAATCTTTGAAACTTGAAGAAGC
>WFMP01000188.1 GCA_015489035.1 Candidatus Altimarinota bacterium | reverse complement strand
TATTTTATCAGCATTTTTATAATTAATCTTTTCTAGAAAATTTTTTATAATATTTTTGTATTTTTCGATGATATTTTTTTTTCTTTTTTTGAATGGTAGACTGCTTACATTTGAGTTTTTATATAAATTCAATATAGATAAATAGAATTTATTTGTCTTATAATTAAAAGCAGACCAATCTAATTCTCAACTTACTTTTTTTGTAAATCAATGTGTTTTATCTCTGTTAAAATACATAATTGCTATAATTTCTGGGTTTTTTTGGAGGACTGCATTAATATTTTTTATCCATTTATTTTTAAGTCTATAATTATTATTATAAGCATATCTAACTTTCTTAATATTTCGTTTTCACTTAAAATCCACTGCAGTGGTTCATAATTCATCTATTATTATTTTCTTTCAATATTTTTTTAAACGAGAAAACATTCTTGTTCTACTATCATTTAATAAGTTTCAAAAACTCCTCCAATGAGCCCATTGTCAAGGACGACCTCTTCACCAGTTATACAAAGTCATTCACATTAAATTTACATATTTACTTCAAGGATAATAATTTTCAAAACTTAGACAATTAGATATTTTTTTATACCATGGATTACAAACTATCATCTTTCAATTCTTTGATGGTAGATCGATAGAATTTACAGAAAAAATAAACAGGATATTAGATTTATTTAGTCCGACTTTTCTAGATAAATGATATATTCTTTTCCACATTTTTTTATAATCTATAGGGTCTCATGATCGAGAGTACCAACTTCAATTCATTTCATGAGCAGTTCTAAAAAGGACTTTAATTCAACTTTTTTTAACAAACTTAAAAAATCTTAAATATTCAGTATCATATGCTCAGTTAGCTACTTGTTTTGCAGTATATCAATAAGGAGAAATACTTATATGATATATTCTATTTTTTCATAGAAGTTTTATTTGTTTTTTTAAGAAAGTTAAATCCTTTTCTTTAAAAGTATCAAAAATAAATCATACTATATCTGTTTTTACTCAATACTGTTTTTCGAAAGAAACAATATTATTTACTCTATTATCCTCGTCAGAAAATACTCAAAATGTGTAAGATAAACTACATCATAAATGAATATATAAAATAAAAGATATGATTATAAATATAAATTTCATGGTTATGATAAAAAATTAAAATGATTCTAATCTATTTTCTAATTCATTTAGAACTGCATAAATTTTAATATCCCTTTTATAAATAATTTTAAATTTATCTATTTTTTTTAGAATTGAATTGAATCATTGCTCATTATTTAGATATTTTTCCTTAATTTTATTTACGACTTTATTTATTAAATTAGAATATTTATTTACATAATAATTATATTTTTCATCATAGGATGTATTCACTACTACGAATGCATCCATTATTGGCCTTCAAGTTTTCTTGATTATTTTTTTATTATAGACCATTCATAAACTAGCTCCAGCATCTAAATTTATTGCAGAATAACATCAAAAATTATTTTTTATATATGTAGGCACATTATACATACCTATATTACTTATATAGCCCATATAAATAGTTTTTCTATTTTTTGTAAAACAAATAAAACTTTTTGTACCTTTATTTTTCATTTTTCTAGATAATATTCATTTGTATTTATATAATATATCTTTTCAATTTAATAGTAAAACTGGAAAATTTCATAATCAGTAGTAAATATTACTTATTTTATCTTTATTTATTGAATATCATTTTAATTTTTCGGGAGCATATCACCATAATTGATTCATCACAATAAAAGGTTTTCATTCTTTATCAAAAGAGAAAACTCAATTATAACTGAAATCTATACCATATTTTGATATATTTTGTCATCTAACAAACCTAGGTACATTTGTATAATTAATTCAACCACAGCTTTTGTAATCTGCTGGACAGAAATAAGCTCAATTTATAGCTGATACACCATTTACTTTATTCATTAGATCATTTAATCTTGTTCATTTATTAGAAGTAGATACGACTATTTTTTGCTGTCAATTAAGAAGAACTTTTATTATTTTTACATTATGATTATCTAATGTTTTATTTATTAATGTTTGATATGAGAATGTACTACTTATAAATAAAAACAATAAACTTATAATAATACTTAATTTTGGCATAATAATATATTTAAATACATAAAAAATGTTTGTAATTTTATAATTTTTTAAGGTTTTATTTCAATGAGTACATTTCATTGTAAGTTTAATAATATATTTCAAAATTTATTATAAACAGTTTTTCTAATTATTCAGTTTTGACAAAAATAAATATAATAAATAGCTAAAAAAACTATAATATAAAGAAGTAAAAGATCAAAATTGATATTACTATATGTTAGAAATAAAAAATCTGAAAAGAAATTCCTCAAGAAAGTTTAAAATACTATGTAATATTTGATACATTATGAAATATACAATACAGAGATTATTTATCAGATCTGATATATCAAAAATAATAGAACAAGAAAAGAAAGAACATATTGAAAAGATTAGAAAGCATATTTCAGAATTAGAAAATGATGTTAAAAGTAATTTGTGATAATTTTTAAAATTTTTTTCAAT
>WFMP01000187.1 GCA_015489035.1 Candidatus Altimarinota bacterium | reverse complement strand
TATAAAGATAGTAGCAAAAGCAATGGTATGATGAAAATGATTTGATATAATAGAAAAGATGTTTGATAGAAGTTTATGAAAAGCAATACAACAAATAGAGCAAAAGAATGAAACAACAGTAAAAGTAGAATTAACAGAAAATCAAAAAAAGAAAATAGCAGAAAGACTTTTAGATAATAAATAAAAGTATATGAAAGATGAACACTTATTTTTATTAGATATGGCAAGGAATGATTTCTTGTCTTTTTGTATATATACAGATAAGTTTTTTGAAGTAGCACCACATCATATAAAGATAGCTGAAACATTAACAAAGTTTATGAATTGAGAAATAAAAAATCTAATACTTACACTTCCACCTAGAAGTTGAAAAAGTAGAATAATGCAAGAATACATAGCTTATTTATATTGAAAAAAACCTGAAACAGATATTTTATATACTTGACATTCATTAAGTCTATTACAATGATTTTCAAGAAATATAAGAAGTAGAATGCAAAGTTTAGAATATCAAGAAATATTTGATACTAAATTTAAAGGAGATAATAAATCTATAAACAATTGGAGTTTAGAATGATGATGAGAGTTTAGTATTTATTGAGTAGGTTGATGAATAACTTGAAAGGGTTGAGATTGTATATTAAAAGGTGAAAAAATAAACACAGATAAATGACTTATTAACATAGAAGAAGTTGTTAATAATTATAAAGATTATAAAATTTTATCTTATAATCATAAGACTAATGAAACAGAATATAAAAGAATACTTAAAGTTAGAGAATTGAAAACAAAAAGAGCTTTTGGAATGACAACTAATAAATGAACTAAAATTAAAACTACCTGAGACCATAGAATATACACAATGGAACAATGATACACACAGATGGAAAGGTTGAGTAGAGAAAACAAAGTATTGATATATAGAAGTTGAGTGTTGGAATTGTGGAAAAGTATTTTTAAAAAGAACTTCTGAAGTAAGAAGAAAAGTAAAAGATTGAACTCCTTTAATAGTTTGTTCAAGGAAATGTTTATGAGAGATAAAATCTTGACACAAATGCAAAAGGTGCAAAAAAAATATAGTAAAGACACATTGAGCTATATGTGATACTTGCAAAATATCTACAAGAAAACTAAAAGATATTGAGTGCAAAGAGTGTTGAAAAATATTCAGACCACAAAGCCATTTAACAAAGTTCTGCAATATAGATTGCAAAAATGACTATCACTCAAAAGAGTTATTATGAAAATCAAATCCAAATTACAAACATTGATTTTGAATAAAAAACTATCCAAATGAATTTTACAGAGCAAGAAAAAAAGTTTTAAAGAGAGATTGAAACAAATGTTGTGTATGTTGAAATACTGAAAATTTAGCAGTTCATCACAAAAACAAAAATCCATTAAACAATGATTTAAAAAACTTAATAACAGTTTGTCAAGCTTGCCATATAATTCACCATCACAAGAAAGAGTTCAAAATATTAAACCCTTAAAATGAGAATATACAGTTTATGATATTCAAGTAGAAGATAATGAAAATTTCTTTTGTAATAATATCTTAGTTCATAATTGTTTAATAATTGATGACCCGTATTCTACAAGAGAAGAAGCTGAAAGTGAAACTATTAGAAATAAAGTAAGTGAATGGTATTGGTCTACATTTCTATCAAGAAGACAAACAGACAAATCACAACAAATCATAATAATGCAAAGATGGAGAGAAGATGATTTGGTTTGAGAAATATTAGAAAAAGAAGCTGATAAGTGGGAAGTGATAAAAATCCCTGCTCTAAATGAAAAATGAGAGAGTTTTCGACCTGAAAGATTTAGTCCTGAATATTTTCAAAAGATTAAGAATGATTGACCATTATATTTTGCAAGTCAATATCAACAAGAACCTGTAAGTGCTGAGTGATGAGATTTTAAAAAAGAATACTTTGAGTATTATGATGATGTAAGTGATAGAACTCATTTAATGGATATATATTCTTTTATTGACCCTGCTATAAGCGAAAGACAAGAAGCAGATTTTACAGCTATAATTACTATATGAGTATTAAACAATATTGTTTATATATTAGAAGTAAAACATTTAAAAACAACACCTGACAATATAATCAATGAAGTATTTGACACTGCTATGAGATATAAAAGTATGTGAAGAGCTTATAGATTTTGAATAGAAGTAGTAGCTTATCAAAAAATGTTAAGTTTAGAAATAACTAAACAAATGAGAATAAGAAACCAGTTCTTTATATTAAATGAAACAAGACCAACTTGAGAAAAGAATGCAAGAATAAGAACTATCTTACAACCAAGATATTCATCACATAACATTATACATCCTAAAAATAATATAAGTGATTTAGAACTAGAACTATTAAAGTTCCCTAAATGAAAGCACGACGATTTAATTGATAGTCTTAGCTGAGCAATTTCTATGTCTCAAGTCAATGTTTCAAATAATAAAATATATGCACCAGATTATATTTAACTTGACTTTAAGTATATAATAAATAAATTGACAAAGTATATTTACAACTAAAATAAACTTATGGATAAATTACAAGAACAAGTTCAACAAGAGTATGAACTTTGATATAATTCAATAAGACAAGTAAGAGAACAAAAAAGAAATATGATAGACAAAGTTTTCCCTAATATGGAAGACTTTAGAATAGATTTAATTTATAGAAATATGCAACTTGAATGAAGTTTGTTTCTATGAGATAGTTTAAAAATAGATGTAGCAACTAATGATTGAATACTTTGAAAAGAAAAAATAGAAAATATCAAAAAAGTATTTAAAAATGATATGGAGATAATAGATTTTCATAACATAAGAGAAGATATTATACAACATAATGGTATGTATTGAATATGAATAACTGTAGCTGATTGATTTGATTTTGAAACTGAAACACCAATAGAACATTCTATTGACCCGTTGTCTGTTATTCCTGACCCTAAGAACTGGAGATGAAATACTATGAGGTTCTTTTGAATAGAAAGAAGAGTAAACAAGTTTCAATTAGAAAAAGATGATTGATACACAAATGTAGATAAAATAATGTCTGATATAGATTATGAATTACAACTTAATGAATATGAGTATAATGAAAGTAATGATGTAAGAACAATTCCAAATAATGATTGACTTGCTGATATATATGACCATTACACAATTTATAACTGAAAGAAAGTATTAACCACTTGGGCTAATAACAGAACTTTACTTATAAGATATGTAGAACTAGAAGACTTAACTAAAACTAAATATGTAAACTTTAATAAAATAGAGTTCCCTATAAAATTACATAGAAGGAAACCTAAATATAATAGTTTCTTTTGAGTAAGTATAGTTGATGAAGTTTGGAAATATCAAGATGTAATTACAGAGCTAACTAAATTACAAACATTACAAGCAAGAATATCTGCACTTTGACCTGATAAGTTTATTGATAGTTGATTATGAATAAATATGGATTTACTTTGAAAAAAGAAACCTTGAGGTAGATATATTCCTGTAAATAGTAATTGAAACTTATGAAGTCAAATCTATGTAGATGAACAACCTAATCCTAGTCAATTTCCTAATGTAATGAAACAAGAGATGGACAGTTATAGTCAAAGAATGACCTGAGTAAGTGATATGCAATTTTGATTTCCTATTGGTGGCTCAATGACTTTATGAGAAGTTAAAACATTACAAGCTAATTCAAATACTGTATTATCTTATATATGACAAAACTATTTAAGATGATTAAAAGATTTCTGGTATGAGCATTACAAACAATATGTATTATACTTTAAAGGTAAAAAAAGGATAGCAATGTTTGATAGATGAGAAGCTATTTCATTACAATTAAAAAGAAATGAGTTTGTTGATGATGGTAAAATTATTATAAATCTTAGATGATGACAAGAATTTAAAAAAGAACAAGAACAAGATTTTAATAAGCTAATGGCAGTGAGTCAAATATATCTACAAAATATGAAACCTTGATATGCTTTTAGAAGTTTCTTAAGAAAGATTTGAGAATTAAGCTGAATAAATAACTTTGACTCTGATAAATATATTGAATATACTCCAGACGAAGAAAGAGCAATATTATATTTAGAATGATTAAATAGAAATGAAGAAGCTCCAAGTCCTAAAGAATGAGAAGACTATAAAACTTATTTAGATATATACAATCAAGCACTTGATACAGATGCTAAATTTAAAGCAGTAACAGAATATAAACAAGCTTATATATTAAGCTGACAACAACAACAAGCTCAACAGCAACAACAAGCTCAACAACCAGAATGAAGTAAAGCGGTTTGAATGATGGCAATGAACCAACAAGCACAACAAAATGCACAACAACCTTTATCTAATCAACAAGTTAAACAATGAATTTAACAGAAAAAGAAATTGAAGCACTAGCTTGATTAAAACAGCACCCTTGATATGGAGTGCTGATTAAAATAGAAGAAGAGTCAAGAAGAAGAGTATGAGATTTTATCTTAACGGCTGATTTATCTGACAAAAAACAATTAGAAATAATAAAAGAAAATCAAATATATGTAAAAGCAAGAAAGGACTTTGTAGAAAATGTAGATAAATATACTACTGAAATATATGAGCCTAATATTTAACTTGACTTTTAAAGTTTAATAAATAAATTACAAATAAGACCTGAGTAAGTCTATAAAAGATTATTTGAGTGTTTGAACATACACTTTTAAAACAAGTTTTATACAATAATACAAATACAATGACAGAAAATGAAACTAATGCATTAGAAGAAACAGTTGTTGAAGGAACAGAAGAAGATTACACTACAGAAGATGAAAACACAGAAGAAAATGATGAGCTTGAAATATTAAGAAGAGAAAAACAAGAAGCTATTGAAGCAAAAGAAAAAGCAGAAAAGGCTGTAGTTGAATACAAAAGAAAACTTAAAGATAGTAAACCTAAAGTAGATAATGAATTAGAAACATTTATAACAAAAAATCCTGAGTTCGAAGAACATAAAACAGACCTTGAGTCTTATAAAAAAAAGTGATTAAGTTTAGATGAAGCTAAAATTATTATTGAAAATAGAGACCCTATCTTAAAAAACAGAACAGTAGCAAATACTTGAAATATAAGTCAAGGTAATTATGGAGGCAACCAAACAGAATATACAAAAACTGAACTTGCTGACTTACCTATGAACGAATATAAAAAAGTTATGGCTAGATACGATAAGTGAGAAATAAAGATAAGAATTTAATAATTAATTTAATAAAAAAATGGCTAATACTATAATAGTGCCTAAGTTGTTTGCGAAAGAAATTGTAAGAAATAGAGATATAAAGAATGTATTTTATAATTTTGTTAATTCACAATTTACAGGAGAATTAAAGAAAGCTGGTGATACAGTAACAGTTCAAACATTACCAACATTAAACTTTACAACTTGAGTTGCTGGTGACCCAATTACAAATAGTGATTTCACAATCACTTCTGAAAATTTAGTAATTGATACTACTAAAAAATTATCAATAAGATTAAAAGATATTGAAGCAACACAATCTAATTTAGATTTAGAAAGTAGAATAGCTGAAAGATTTGGAGAAGCTGAAGGTAGAATGATTGATGAAGCTGTAAGAGATACAGTATTAAATTCTACTACAGTTTCTACATTAAATAAAGCAGCACCTATTACATTAACTAAAACTAATGTATTTAGTGAAATAGAAAAAATGAAAGTAGCATTAGCTGAAAATAATGTTACTGACAACTTAGTATTGTTTGTAGCTCCAGTAGCGGCATCAGTATTAAGACAATCAGGTTTGTTAGATAATACAGACCAAGGTTTAGCATTAAGAACTAAATGATACTTATGAATGATTTCTTGAGTAAAAATTGTTGAAACAAATGCATTGACTGCTTCATTAGAAATGATTATGATGCAAGACGGTGCAGTAAACTTTGTAATACAATTAAATAAATATGATGTTAGAGATTGACAAGATGGTTTCTATAGTAATTTGATTTCTGAAGTTATTTACGGTGCAAAAATCTTTTGAGAAAATGCAAAAGCTATTTGTGTAGATTATGTAGATACAGTAACTCAATAAAAAATAAGAGCTTAGGCTCTTTTTGTATAATAGCTCTTGGTAGTTATTATATAAAAGGATTTTAACAC
>WFMP01000186.1 GCA_015489035.1 Candidatus Altimarinota bacterium | reverse complement strand
GCCTTTTACCATGAACTACAGCTACAAATAAAATATCTTGCTGTACCAGCTTATATATTTCTGTAAGTACAACCCGTACCTCCGTTATCTGGTCACGCAGTGAGCGGATAACGATTGACTCTAACCAATAAACGACCACTAAGGCATTTATTGGTTACGAGGTTTTGTTAGCATTTAAGCACAGTTTATTTGTAGTCTACAAATAAACTCTCTACGGGTATATGAAGTTGCTTATGTAAATTTCTTATCATCTTAATAGTTAGCTTTCTTTTTCTATTGAGTATCTCAGATACTCTTGATTTACTTCCAACGATTGTCACTAAATCTTTTTGTTTTAAACCCTCTTGTTCCATTCTAAACTTAATAGCTTCAATAGGATCTGGAGCTTCAATTTTGTAGTGTTGTTCTTCATAAGCTTCAACTAAAGTTGTAAGTACCTCTAGCTCATCCATTTGTGGTGTATTTGGTTTAGCATCCATTAAACTCTCAATATATTTTAATGTTTGAGTATAATCTTCTTCATTTTTAATAGGTTTAATATTCATTTTATAGCTCCTCAATATTTATTTTGTCATACTGTTTATGTGTCCCGATAAACTTTATAAATACAATTTTTGCACAATAGTTTATTGTAACTATTAATCTGTATTTATTCCCTGCTATATTAAACACAACTTTTGTATCTCCAATAATACTAGCACTCTTGTACATCTCTTTAATCTCATTTGGATTATTCCAATTAAGTTTTAAAACTTCTTTGTGCCAAGCTTCTAAAGCACTTTTACTGTCTTGATATTTTGCTTGTTCATAAAAATCTTTTAGTGTCTTTTTTGAAATTATTCTCATTGGAGTATTATAGTATAGTTCCCATTAATAGAACTTTAAATTTAGTAAGTAGATGTTTGAATGTATGCTAACGGTCACGCAGTGAGCGGATAACGACTGAGTACAAAAATATGTTACCTGTATTTGTACTTTTTTAAGTTCTACAATGGTAGCTGAACTTCTCTAGTTTTTCAAGCTTTTTTTCGGCGAGGGTAACATATTTTTGTTGCTACGATTTGTTATACTCTTTTATACCAAATTTACTACTATTCTTCTTTTAAATTGACAAAGTCATCACTTGTCATACTTGGTATAAATTCTTCTATTTTATACTCTGCTAAATTATTAATTTTAAATGGGTCTTGATTTAAAACTTCTTCTAATTTTTTTATACTGTCTAATTTTGATAAGATAATTCCACCAGTTCTTGGAATTTTTCTTCCTGATGCAATGAAATTTCCTTTTTCATATTGATTTTTTAAATAATCTACATGTAATGGTAGCAATTTATCTACTTTTTCTAAATCTACTATATATGTTAATGATACTATAAACATTTTAATCCTTTTGTGAGTATAACGGCGAAGCTAACCCGTTTAGGGATTAGCTTCGTTTTGTTATGTCCTTGCGTTAATACTGTGTATATTGATTTACAACACTCTCGAAAGCAAAATCAACTTTTTTAACTTCATAAATATCATTTTCTGTTATGGTTGCCATGTCTAAATCGAAAAGTACAATATTGTGTCCATTCCCCAAGGAACTTTTATAGGCTATTCCATCATACCCAAGAGATTTTATAAATTCTGCAATAATTTGAGTTGGTACATAATCAGAGTTATAATTAGTGTTTGATGTTGGTACAGAGAATGCATTATCCATATCTGTCCATACTGCTTCCGACTTTTTTATATCGTCAGATTCTTTAAGAAAAAATTTCATCTTACCTTGATGAACTGAAAAATCAATTATTTTCAGTTTTTTATTTGGTTTAAACTTTCCAATAGAAAGGATTGCACCTAAACTAGGACGTACTTCCGACATTGCTGTTTCTTTATCCGTAGCGACATATAAATAAGGTATACCTTTAGGGTTTGCTCTTCCTTCAGAAGCACTGCTACTTAAAGGCTTCATTCGTTTATCCTCAAAAGGAACAGGTACATCATCAACATGAATATCGTCACCATGTTCATCTTCTTGATATTGCGGTACATAATCACAGCCGATTTGAGCTCTCCATAAAGAACTAGATATTGATATTATTTCAACCCGACTTGAGCATGTTTCCTCTATTGCAGTTAGAAAATCTTTTGACTCCTTATCTAAAATAAATCTTGAGTTGTTTTTTACAGCATATCTAAATTCCCAATAACTTCGCCAAGATTTAAAGCTCATTCTTTTCCTTTTTTCTACATGTAATCTAGACATAACGGGCGCGCGTGTTCAACCCGCGTGTTATACTTTCGGTACTTTCAATTATATCTCTCGATTCAAGGATTGATTTTAATGCATTTTCTAATGTTTGAGTATTGTGACTTTCTTCTCCAGATGAAAGACTAATGATAGTATTAGCACACATTGTCCCTCCTGAAATTTGATTTGTTTCTATTTTAGAACAGTCCCTAATATGTTTAGATATAACAGATGAAATTTCTTCTTCAAATAAAGACTGTAGTTGTTTGATTTTTGGTCTAATTATTTTTAAAATTGTATTCCCAAATATTAATGCTTCTTGTTTTGTGGGTATTTTGCCTTTGTGTATAACTTCATTTCTAAATTTAGTATCTTTATTATTTAATAATTCAGGAGTTTCCTTAAATTTACTTGTCCAAAGAAATAAAAAAGCTCCTAATTGACGTTCTGATTGATTTGACACTTGCTTCCAAATTTTAAGATAAGTATCATTATTCATTGAATTATTTTCACAAAATACTTTTATAGAAAACTCATAGAATCTTTCAAGACTTGATGTAAATGATGAAATTGCTTCACGATAGTATCCGTCAATAATTGCATTTGCACCTATATCAAATAGAATTTCAAATTTTTGTTGTTGTAAAACTGTTACTGAATTATGTCCTCGTGAACAATGCACTTCATAACGACCATCATCACGAAATTCTAATGTTACAAATTCATTAGTAGGCTTGCCTAATTCTTGGAAACAAGCCATACAAGGCATAACTAATTTCATATGTCTATATCCTTTTTTGAGTATAACGTCTAACTTCAGCGACGCGCTCTTTGCGTTCGTTGCTAGTACTTGTTATGTGTCTATTGTTCTATATAAAGTTTTTTATTATTTTCTAAATATTCTACAAATGAATTAATTGTATTTGGAACTATCAATATATTATCTTCTTGTTTAACAAATTTTATTTGTCGTTCAGAATCTCTAAAAATACTAGGTGCTATAAAGTGGCATATTGGATTTCTTGATTTCTTTTGAAACTCTTCTATATGCCTCGTAATTGGCCATATCTCCATCATGGTCTGGGTTCGTCCTTCAGACATTGTTACCTCGACTAAAATACCATTTTTTCCTTCTAAACATTCGATATCGCCTTGATTACCTTGTCCACCAGCCGTAGAAGTTGGTATACCTTCATCGTCACATGGATAGTTAGGCATAACTGTAGTCTTAGGCATTTTCGATTTAATTGCAAGTGCTGTTAAAAATTCTAATCTAGTTGGATTGGTTAGATATCTTAATATATCATCTTTTGATAGTTTTTTCTTAGTTAGTATCTCAAGTTCATCTTTAATAGTGTTCCATGAAAAATGTTTTACCCACTTTTCTAAATATTTGTTGTTTTCACTAGTAGTTGTTTTTTTACTTTCAAATGAAATTAGATTTTCATCAACTTTTGACATATATTCGAAATAATCTTTTTCTTCCGTATACTGAGAGTATTTAGAATATGTTTTTAAAATGTAATTTATAGTAGATGATTCTTTTTTATTTATATCAATAAATCTTCCTCCACCTCTAAAGGAAATTAAACCTGTTAATCTCATTTTTCTTATAAATTCATCTGGGTATTCTGTCATAATTGATTTTGGTTTAAACTCTTTAAAATCATTTGACATTATTTCATTAACACATATATCGGTAATAACTTCCCAACTCGGTTGATAGCTATAATCTTCTCTAAGTTTTACAATTCTTTCATATAACTCCTGAGAACTATTGTTTTTCCAAAATATGAGCAATGGCAACTCAAGTTTTGATATTCCTGCACCATTGAATTTTTTATCATTATTTAGTTTTTGGATAGTTTCTATGAGTAAAATTAAAGGGATATTATCATTGAGTACTCTAACAAATGGATTCTTTCTTTGATATTTAGAAAATGAATGTAAAAAAGCTTGTTGTTCAAATTCAGGGTGCTCCTCAGAAACAATTAAAAATTCATCTTCAATATCTACTTTGTAGACACTAGCTAGTTTAAGACCTATTTTAGAAAAAATTATTTTTTCATTTTGCCAAAAATACACAAATCCTAATTCTTTAGTAAAGTCAAAAACTGTAGCAAACCTTGACGCCCAACCACTATCAAATCCTGCTTCTTTATGATGCTGTGGATTTGCTACTAATAAATGTTGGACCTCTTTATTAGTTAATATTTTGTTTGAAAATTCTCCGCTTCTTGTTCCACTTAATTTATCTTTTATTTCTTGTGTCACTTCTTTCGTTGGTCGGTAAAGACCGTGCTTTATAAGCTCACCCATTATTTCTATGGATAATGCATTTGTCAAGAGTTGTCCATTATATTTTTTTAAAATATATAATAAGCCTTTTACTCTACTTGGATTTCTAACTGTTGTTGTAAACAACAAAGGTTTATATTCTAATTTTCTTTTTGCCATATTTATATATTCCTCAATAGTTTATTACTAAAACTTCTTCTATTTTTTTTACAGAATTGTCATGATAACTTATGTAATTGCTTTTTATTTTTTTTACATTATATTTCTTCATCCATTCAATAAATATAATATTAATTCTATCTTTATAATGAGTTACGTTAGATATTGCAAACTTGATATTTTTCTGATGTAAACTATCTAGAAAATCTAGTAACTCGTGTTCTTTGTTCTCGTTCCATATTTTATTATATTCACTAAATGTAATTAGATACGGTGGATCTAAATAAAGAAAATCATCCTTTTCGAATTTGTTCTTTTTTATAAAAGTTTTAAAGTCTAAGTTTTCAAATTTAATGTTATTACTTCTTGAAAAATTAAAATAATTATTCAAAGCTATTGTGACATTTTTATTGAAATCCACATTACCTACTGGAACATTAAAGTCACCTTTTGCATTAAACCTTAACATTCTATTGAATCCATAAATTAATAATAAGTAGAGAAGAAAATAGTCTTTTGTACATAAACTATTAAAATCATCTTTTAGTTTTCCATAACCTTCTCTATTGTAATGTGCATAATATGTTTTTTTATATTTTTCTTTCAAGCTAACGGGTACTAAATTTTCTAAAAAAGATCTTGATAAATCATACTTTTTTATATAATTTAATGCTTTATCAAAAAAGTTTGCGTTTGATGCTTCTTTCTGCAAAAACAAATGTAAATTATAAACATTCTTATCAATATCATTTAAACGGTATCGTTTTGCTTGCACATTTAACGAGACTGTTCCTCCACCGACAAAGGGTTCAATAAAAGTATTGATATTTTTTGGGAAATATGCTTTGATTTCTTTTATTAGTTTGTACTTATCTCCAACATAAAACATTGGAGATCTTTTAACCGGATCAAGCATTTTTAACCTTAGTCACAAATAAATATTCTCTGTGATTATTAAATTCAGTTTTACCCGTATTAAACTGTTGATGCTCTTTTTCAAAAATCTTTGTTTCTCCTACAGACTTTAAAATGTGTTCGATTTCTTCAAGTGTAATTTTATTTTTCGACGAATTACTTTTTGAATTATATGTATTATTATATGAAAGAACAAAATATTTAGTTTGTATGTCATTAACCAATTCATATAGCTTTTGTTTTGCTTGAACCTTACAATAGGCACTCATATTTTCCGGCTCTGGTTTCAATGCAACACCATGTAGTTCAGGTTTATCCCACTTAATCAGTGTTTCTAAAACGTGATAAAATCTGCTGTACTGTCTTGAATTATATGGTGGATCAATATAAACTATATCTGTCTTAATATTTTTAGCTAACTGATTTGCATCTTCTTGATGAATGTCTATTTTCGTATTAGTTCTAAATGGTTCAATTGGTTTCATAAAAAACTTATCTTCAATTGTATGTTTTTTAAAGTATGCATCGTAATGGCCTACTGTATTAGCTATTTTATCTACAGAATAAAGTAAAGATGCAAGTAGAATATTATATTCTTTTTCAGCTAAATTTACTTTGTTATTTTCTATATTTTCTCGTATGAAACCAATCTTTTTTGATGCAGAATGACTAAAGTATTTGCCTCCAAAGTTATTAGAAAAATAATTTTCTTCTATATCATCAGGACTTATATTATTATAGTTTCTAATAATATTATTTATTTTATCTTCATCATATTTTTGATTATCAAAAAAAGCTTTATATATAATATTATTAGAATACAAAAAATCATTAATTATAGTGTGTTTGTAATATTTCATTGCTACTGATGAAACAATCCCAGTACCTGCGAATATATCTGTAAAAGTTTTACTATTTTTACATTCTTTATCAATAATGGAAAAAATCCAATCTAAGAGCTTCTGCTTACTCCCTATATATCTTCTATTTTGTAATTGGTGGTAATTATTTTTTACTTTTGGTAAAAAATAATTGTATTCTACAACTTTTTTAATGCATGTCTCATATATTGGTTTTTCTGTTTCCAAAAAGTCAAATAATGATTTTTGTTCCCCTTCACTTACATATTCCAACGGCTTTTCATTATGGCTAATAGTGTCAAAAAAACTATAATTATCTGATTTTGAAACTATTAAAAAATCGATTATAGAAATTCCAATTAAATTTCCTGCTTGAGTGATTTTATTAACTATGTCAATATCGTTTTTACTTGGGGCCGAGTCACCTGTAGGATGGTTATGTACTAATATAACATTAGATGCATTTAGTTCAATTGCAGGATAAAAAATTTCTCTAGGATGAAATAAACTTTTATCTACCAATCCAACACTTATGACTTCTTTTTTTATTAAAATATTTCGAGCATTTAAATAAAAACATATTAGATACTCTTTTTTTTTTTTTCTTAATTCATATGATAGTGATAAAATATCAT
>WFMP01000185.1 GCA_015489035.1 Candidatus Altimarinota bacterium | reverse complement strand
TATTTACTGTTAATTTTCAATTATTTTGATCTCCACAAGAAGCTAAAAGTAATAATGTTATAAGTAACAATAATTTTTTCATTATATTAAAATTATTCAAGTAAAATATTCTATTTCATAACTATGTCTTGTTCTCATCTTTTTGAATCAAATTCAATTCAACTTTCATCTAAAAATAGTTTTATATTATGCTTTTCTTTTAAAATATTTCAAATTTCGTGTGCTATCTTCCTCAATGTTGGGTGCACAAACCTTGTTGATCTAAGCTCAATCATGTAAATCAAGGCTGGCAATGTTCATAAAACTTCATTTGAAATATTGTATCACATAGGAATATAATACTGTCTTTCTTCTTTTGAAAGATTTAAACTGTCTATTTTTTGTCTAATATCTTGTAAATGTTGAATAGCTTTTTCTTGTAATTCTTCTGGTAAATTTTGAATATAAAATTCATTAAATCATTGTCTGTCTGTGAGAAGTGGCATTCTTTGATTTATAGCTCTATGTCTTTGAATATCTCTAAAAGATCAAAAATCTAATAAGAACCTAAATTTCATAGTTCAAATATTATTTAAAAAACTTGGTAATTCAGTCTTTTCATTTGGTCTATTTTCAAAAATATCTTTGTAATTATCTAATTCTTGTTTGTCTATACTGTCTTGAACTAAAATCAAATCTTTTATATTTTCATCAAAATAATAATATTTTTTATTTACAAAATCTAAATATTCTTCAGTTTCTTCATATGTTTTGTGTGAAAATGAATTTGGATATTTCTCATTTACTGTGTCCAAAACTGTCGAAGCTATTTGTCTAACTTCAGCTAAAGGATGGTGGCGAAGCTGTAAAACTCTGTCTGCTATTTGTCTTAAATTACTATGCCAAGCTAAATTTGTAGTTGTTCAAGCTGGTAAAAATCATCTAGCAATATCAAAAGCTTTTGCACTAATTGCTTTTTTATAAATAACTTCTTTTTCTCATTCTTGCATAGGAAATTTTTGTTCTAAATGTTTTTTTAATGGTTCCAAAATAGACAAATAAAAATTTCTTTGTTGTTCTTGTATTTCTTCTCATAATTTATTTCAGGCTAGATTTAAAATTTTTTGTTTAGAAAAATCTATGTATCTTGTCGAAGCTTCCTGTCCATTGTAAAGTTTACTATCTTGAATAGCCTTTGCTCACAACATACTCAATCATTCTATAAACAAAGTCATAGATCCACAATCTCAAATACTTTTGTGTCCATATCAAACATAAAACTTTCACATAAATTCTTCAGCTCATTTTTCAGCTAAAACTTTTAAATGAGCTTTTATTCATCAAGTTGATCTTGAATGTAATGCTTGCAACATTGCTTCTGCTTCTGAATTTATACAAGCTCAAGTATCCAAAGCATACACTTGTACTCATTGTTCTGTTTCTTTTTGAATGTGATTTAGTTTTTCAAGACACATAATTTTTTTATAACAAAATAAATACTAAACTTATACAAAAAATCTCTATTAAAAAAAGAGAAAAAAATCTATTGAAAAATTAAAGTCAAGGACTATATTACATCACCCAACATCAAAATTAAACAGGAGAAAATGATGAGTAAAAAAGTAGATGATAAACCATATTTTAAAATGGTTAAAGTAGATGATGAGGTCTTTGGTCTTGTATTTGGACACGGAGTAGTTAGATCAGTTTGGACAGATGGATTTTACGAGTTAGAAGTAGAATATGATAATCACCAAGTTGTACCATACACAAGAGATGGTTTTCCTGGATGGAGTGGAAAATTAGATTTTCAAACAGTCTTTTACAAAGAAGATATTGATTTGATGAGTTATGATTTTACTCCAATTCATAGAACTCTAAGTGTAAAAGAAATAATAAAACTTAGAGATAAAAAGAGATTAGAAGTAAGATGTCCTTCAGGTATATGGCAATCATTAAATAAATGTGCTCCATATGTTGTAGAAGAATATTTAGAAAATAACCAATTACATCTATTTAGAAAACAAAGTAAAAAAGGAGAATAAGTGAGCAACATACATATGATATTTGATATTGGATTAGCTTTTATAGTTTACGGAGGTGGAGCAATATATCTTTATAGTAATTTTAAAAGTAAAAACTTAACTCAAGGTGTTTCCTTGGGTTTTTCTTTAACTAAATTTTAAATTATTTATTGACATTAGAATAATAATTATTATTACTATTTTAAACATTTTTAAATTACTTAAACATATAGTATGAAAAATAAACAAGAAACAAATAATTGATGACTTAGAACTTCTCAATTAAAAATATTTTCTCAATATGTAGAAGATAATTATAAAAGAGAATTTTTAAATAAAGATGGAATACAAAATCCGAAAATCAAAAAAGATTTAATATTACAAGAATTACAAGATAATATTGAAACAAATAACAAACCATTAGAAAAACAATTATATAAATTTTTAACACAATATATTGATAAAGCAAGCAAAGAAGAAACAGATCAAATATGGTCAAAAATTTTTAGATATACAGATTTATTAGAAAAAACTGATTTTTATGAATATCAACTTTCATGATTTAATGATAAATTATTACATCTTATAGAATTTCCTGATGAATATCCTTTAAAAGAAGTTCTTAAAAATTTACTAGAAAATTTTGTTTTTTTACCATATTATAAAAATCAAAAGCAATTTAATACTGATATGAAAAATACTTTAAATAATTTAGATAATTTTATTTACAAATTTTTTGATAAATACCCATTTTTAGTAAGAGCTATAGACACTCATTCTGCATGGGAGACAATACAAAAAGAAAAATGAGAAACTGAAATAATTTCAAAAATATATGTAGAGAATCCAATTATAGATAAATTAACCTATTATGTATATTTACCAGGATATAATAATAAAAAATTAGAAGATTTTGAAAATGAAGTAAGTGTTACTTTTGAGCTTTCTTATTATCCTGATCAATTAGATTTAAGAGAAGAATTATTAAAGTTTTTTGATATGAAAAATCTTGATATGTGACCAAACGGAGATTATGTATATGGACATTTTCCGGAGGTAGATATTTTTGTAAATATTTGAGAAGAATGACTTACTTGAATTAATTCAGATCTATGAAAAGAATATTTTGAAGTAAGAATTTATACAAAACCTAAAAAAATATGACTTGAAAACAGTTTTTACAATTATCTTTATAATTCAAACATCTATCTTGAAAAAGCACTTATGGAAATGTGAAAAATGATAAATATGGACAATATCAAAGAAAATATAAAAAATGAAATAAATGAATATTTTGAATGATTAAAAAATAGTAAAGATATAGAAGAAACTGAAGAAAATTTTGAAAAAGAAACTATTACAGAAATTTTGGATATTACTTCACAATATTTAACACAAAAAGATATTGAACATATAACTAATTTATTTGATGATAACAAAACAGAAGAAGCACAAAAAAGTATAAATTTATTATTAGATAAACATTTTCAAACAAAACCAGTTAAACCGTTACTTATAGATTTTAATGATGGAATAGAAAAAGATTTTGAAAATAAAGAAAACTCTGAAAAGAAAAATGAAACCCAAATTATAAAACTTGTAAAAGCTACGGACTTAGCTCCTAAACTATTCTTAGAAGAAGCTACCGAAAGACAGATTAAAATTCTTGAGAAATATTTAACAAATAGAGAACAATATGAAAAAACTTTATTAAAAGCACCTAAATGAGCAATTTTGTACTGACCTCCAGGTGTAGGTAAAACAGAAACTATCAAATATCTAGCACAAAAAACTTGACTAAAAATATTTAAGGTAGATGCTTCAGATATCCTTGGAATGTATGTATGACAATCTGAAAAGAATATTTCAAAAATGTTTCAAGAATATTACAAAGTTTTAGAAAAAGAAAAAGCAATATTATTTATAGATGAAGCTGATGGTTTCTTTGGTAAAAGAGATGAAAACAATTCTGATAAACAAAATGGAGTAAGAAGTATCATACTACAAGAATTAGAATGATTTTCTACAAACTCAAATATAAAAAATGGATTTATATTTCTCTGAACAAATTTTACTGAAAATATAGATAAAGCTATCAAGGAAAGATTCTCATTTTTCTTAAAATATGAATTACCATCTTCTGAAAAAAGAAAAGAATATTTAAACTTTTTATGTGATTATCTTAAAACAGAAAAGTGAGTAAAAATAGACAATATAGACATAAATTTATTAGCTAAAAGAACAGATAAATGGTCATATCGTGCTTTATACAATTTATTTAACAATACTTTGATGGATGTAGCCATAGTTAAATGACTAAATCCAGTTGTAATCACTACAGATGATTTAATTGGAAATTTAAAATTAACCAAAGAAGAAAATAAAGTAGAAGAATGATGAAATGTAATGGGATTTAAAATTTAGGAAATAAGCTCAAGTTTTTCTCTTGAGTTTTTTACTCCTTATACAATTCTGAAAATCTTCATTTACTAAGTTTTAAATTATATCACTTTTCTACTAATAACTTATTCACAAC
>WFMP01000184.1 GCA_015489035.1 Candidatus Altimarinota bacterium | reverse complement strand
TTGTAAAATGACGAACAGTTGATTTAGTTGCAAATTTTTTAAAAGATAATTGAGTAAAGTATTTTCTTATAGATGCTTGATGAGATATTTACGGAACAAGTAAAAATGAAGAAGCATTTTATATTCAAGTTTATGATACGAACAAAATATTAAAAATAAAAAATAAAGCTATTTGTACATCTTGAACTTACAAAAGAAAATGGGAGATTGATTGAAAAAAATATAATCATATTTTAAACCCAATTACACAAACAAGTAATTTTAATATAAAACTAATTACAATTGTTTCAGATTATGCAGTAATAGGAGATGTGTATGCTACTTCTTGTATAGCAATGTGAGAAGAAAAATCTAAAATATTTTTGGAAAAAGAGAAATTAGAATCAGTTATTGTTTTAGGAAAATAAAAATTTAATTTTAAATATAACTTAAAATATAATGATATTCTGATTATTTTGATTATAATACTATTTATAAGTTTTTTTATTTATTATAAAAATTTAATTAAATATGAAAATATCTATTATTTGATGAACATCTGGATTTGGTTTATGGACTGCAAATTATATTAAAAAATCTTTTCCAGAAACTGATATTACTATTACATGAAGAAATGTAGAAAAATGAGAAAAAATAGCTAAAAAAAATAATTTATATTTTATGACTGATAATAAAAAAGCAGTTTCAAATGCTGATGTAATTATTTTTGCAGTTCCTATTTCTCAAATGGAAGACACTATCAAGACTTATGCTCCACATGCAAAAGAAAATTCTGTGATGGTGGATGTTTGTTCTATCAAATGATTTCCTTCTCAAACTATGAAAAAATATGCTCCTGAAAATTGTTTGATTATTCCTATCCATCCTATGTTTTGACCTTATGTAAATGAAATTGTAGATCAAATTTTTGTTTTAACTCCATTAGATGAAGAAACAAAGCAAGATGAAAGGTATCAAATTTTGGTAAATTTTTTAAAACAAAAGAATGCAAAAATAATAGAAACTACAGCAGAGTATCATGATAAGATGATGGCTGTAGTCCAATGATTAACTCATATTACCATGTTTTCAGTATGAGAGACAATAAGAAGATTATGAATAGATGTTCAGGATTCTTTAAATTTTGTATCTCCAATTTACAAACTCATGATAAATTCAGTTGCAAGGTATGTAGGACATGATCCTAAACTGTATGGAGACATTCAAATGTATAATACCGAAATACTAGAAGTTCATAATAAATTTATGGATGTTATAAAAGATTTTAATAAAGTGATCAGAGCTAAAGATGAAAATTGATTTTTAAAAATTATCGAAGCTACAAAACAGGGGTTTGGAGAAAAAATCACAGACGAATGACAAAAATATACCGATAAAATTATTTATTTAATGTGAGAACAGATAGAAAAAATAAATAATAATATTTGAAAAGAAGTAGTTTTTAAAAATATATATACTTGAGAAAAAATAATATGAAAAGTTGTTAGGATAGTTGATAATAATATTATTTTAGAATCTTGACAAAAAATAGATCTATTGGAATATGTTTTAGAGTAGTTTAGTATTTTTAATATTGAAAATATGTATATTTTTTTTACAATGATTTTGTATTTTAGATATTTTTTAATTTTAAATAAAATAGTATGAAATTTGTAGTAGATAAGAAAGAATTATTACAATGACTTGAGCTTGCTAGTAGATTTGTGAGTAGAAATTCTACTTTACCGATTTTGGAAAATGTAGCTATAAGTGGAAATATTGATACACTTGAGTTAAAAGCTACTGATATGAATAAATATATACATATTAGTATTCCTGCAAAAATAGAATCTGAATGAGCTATTACAGTAAATTCAAAAATATTGTTGGATGCAGTAAAAGTTTCTGAATCTGAAACTATTGAAATGGAATGAAAAAATGATGGAACTTTATTAACTTTACTTACTTGAACTGATAAATTTGAATTTAGATGAATTAGTATAAATGAATATGTTGCTATCCCAGATATAGAGGTAAGTGGAAGTATGACTTTATCTTCAGAAGTTTTGAGTAAATGAATTGAAAGAGTAGAAACTTGTATTCCTGAAAAGAGTTTTACAACAATTATTACTTGAATGCTTTTGAAATGAAAAGAAAATAAATTAGCATTTGTTTGAACTGATAGTTTTAAATTAGCAGAATATAAAGCTGATTATGAATTATCTTCAGATTTTGAAGTTGTAATTCCAAAAAATGTAATTTGAGAAATAAAAAAAGTAGCTGATTTAGATTTACAAGAAGAAAGTGAAAATGATGTAGATATTTCTTATGATAATAAGTTAGTAAGTTTTAAATATAAAATTTGAAATTTTGAAATTGAAATAAAAACAAATCTTATTCAATGAACTTATCCAGATTATGAAAAAATAATATTGCCTACTTATAATTCATCTATTGTTTTGGATAAAAAAGAATTAGAAAAATCTATAAAAAAAGTTTCGTTATTTTCTAGAGATATAAGCTATTATGTTAAATTTATTCCAAATGAAGATGAATTAATTATTTCGTCTTGAGAAACTGATTTATGAGAGTGAGTTTCAAAGATGTCCGCAATATTTGAATGAGAAATGGTTAATTTATGATTAAATTGAAAAAGTATACTGGATTTCTTGAAATATGTAGAATGAGAAGAAATTATTATGTCTATATTTGATGAAGAAAAACCTATTCTTATGAAAGACCAATGAGATGAATGATATAGATTTATAGTTAGACCATTAAAAGATTAAATATTTAAAATAAAAAAATGATGGATTTCAAAAGATGATTTACATTAGTAGAAATGATAATAGTATTGTTGATTATCTGACTAATATCATGAGCTTTGTGAAAAATGTTTACATATAAAGATGTTACTAGAGCTAAATATGGTACCTGTTATCTTCATATAGACTCTAATATTACGAGTTTTTTTGAATATTGATTATTACAAAAACAAGTTTATAGTTGAGATAAATATGAAAAAGTTAAAAATTATCAAGTCGTATTTAATGTTAATACTCAAAAAGTATCTTTAATATATTCTTGAACGGATCAAAAAAAGATATATATTTTAAGCTGAGATTTTGTGGATAGTCTAAATGATTGTCATGGTGTAGGTTACCACACTTTATTAAGTTGAGAAAATTTAAAAGTAGTTATAAACCCTTGATTAAATCCTGATCAAGGGAAACAAGACTGAATTTGAATGACTCTTTATACTTGAAATAATTTCACAAAAAAATTGTCTGCTTGAGCTACTTGAGCAGTATATTTTTATTATTGTCCTGGAGCTTGAACAAAATGATGTTTAGAAAGAAATAAAATAGAAGTCGATACTAGAACAGCTTTATTTAAATCTTATTTTTGTGAAGATGTTGATATAAATAATTGAAAATGTATAAAGTGGAGTAAATAATTTAATTAATAAGATTATATATATGTGAGTTATAATACTGTTGATACTGATATTAGTTTGATGAATAGTTATTTATTTATCATTAGATATGAAATGAAGTATAAAAAAAACTAAAGAAATAGATTATAAAAATACTGATTTTTTTTATGAGTTATCTAAATTAGATATTGAAAATGAGAAAATTTTAAAATTGAAGAAAGATATTTCTAAATATATTGTATGATCAGATAATTTAATAAATTCTATTATTGTGTCTATTTTGTCTGATTGACATATTTTAGTTGAGTGAGTTCCAGGTTTAGCAAAAACTAAGACAATATTAGTATTCTCAAAAATGTTATGATTAAATTTTCAAAGAGTTCAATTTACTCCTGATATGCTGCCTTCAGATATTGTTTGATGAGAGATTTATAATAAAAACACTTGAAAATTTGAGATATTAAAATGACCTATTTTTACAAATCTTTTGTTAGCTGATGAGATAAATAGGGCAACTCCAAAAGTACAATCTGCTTTGCTTGAGGCTATGCAAGAGAAAACTGTAACTATTTGAAAAGAAACTTTTCCATTGGATAATCCTTTTTTTGTAATGGCTACTCAAAATCCACTAGAACAAGAATGAACTTTTCCTTTACCAGAAGCACAATTAGATAGATTCTTATTTAAAGTAGAAGTTAATTATCCAAGTTTTGATGATGAATTGAGAATTTTGGATACATTTAATTTGGATATAGAAAATATTGAACAAATCTTATCAAAAGAAGAATTAAAACAAATGAAAGGAGAAATAAAGAATGTAGAAGTTCCTGAAAATATAAAAAAATATATTATCCAGCTTGTAGAAGCTACAAGACGTGAGGATGAAGATTTACAGATTGGAGCTTCGACTAGATGAATAATAGCTATAAAACAAGCAAGTATGGTAGTTTCATATTTAAGATGAAACACACAAGTAGATTATGAAGATGTTAAATCTGTAACTTTACTTGTCTTAAAACATAGAGTTAAATTATCAAACAAAGCTTTGTCGAATAAAAAAAATATTGAAGAAGTTTTGATAAATAAATTAATAAAAGTTAAGGATTTTAGTTTATAAAAAAATATTATGATTATAAATAAAATGCTGTCGGCTATATTTGTAAATACATTAGTTATTTATACTATTTCAGAATATTTACCTAAATTTTTTCATATTCAATTTAATGAGTATTCATTACGGACTTATTTGACTATATGAGCTATATTTTGGATTTTAGATGTGATAGTTAAGAAGATTGTCAAAATTTTAACTTTACCTTTAAATATTTTAACTTTAGGCTTGTTTTGAATATTTATAAATATATTATTTATATACCTGTTTCAATATGTGATAAATAATTATGAATCTAATATAGCATTAGTTCAATTATGAACTTTTGTTCAAGTAATTATAGTTTCAATAGTTATTTATGTATTAAATTTTTTACTCAAAAAATTATAAAATATGTTAAAAATATTGTATATTTCGATTATTGTTGTTTTTCTGTTTATATTTTTTGGTTTGTATTTTACAAATCTTATGTATGTTACTAACCAACCTATGTTTTTATTCTCTCAATCAAATCAAATATGAATGTGAACATGAATGTTTTTGTTGGGGCTTATATGATTTTTTTTGTGAATTTTTTCTACATTATTAATTTCTTCTTTGTTTCATTCTAGGCCAAAAGATTTTGATGATGATTATGATTTATAAATATACATTTAAATATGAAAAAAAGAGCATTTACATTAGTAGAACTCCTTATTGCATCGGTGATTTTGAGTATAGTTTTAACTGTTATATTACAGATATATTTTTCTTTATTAAAAACTAGAACAGATATTTATGCTAAATCGGTTTTAGTAAAAAATACAAATAATGTTATAGAAAAATTAAATATTATAATGAAAAATTATACGATAGATTATGAAGAATATTTTGATAGAAGAATAGTTTGATGTAATACTGATGGTTGAAATAGTTTTACTTGGGATGTAGGAACTTGATGATATTGTAAAAAATTTACGGATTATGGAAATGGTAGTTCTATTAAGAAAGATTGAAATTTTGTAAATACTTGAGATAATATATTGTATTATTGTTCTAATAAATGAGGATCTACTTCTAAACAAACAGAATATCCTGGATCAAGCACTGATTGTGCAGGTAATTCTGGTGAAGGTATTACTTGAAGTGCATATATTTATCATCAAAGTAATAATAATTTAAATAATTGAAGTGGATGTTGGGAAAATGAAGTTTCATCTGATTGAAGGATGCAATCTTTTTGAGAGTATAAATTACAATTTTGGAATGTATGATGAAATGCAGATTCTTATATGGGATGTGAATGAGATGATGATGATACAGATTTATGAGTTTGACCTGTAGCTATTTGAGATAATTTACATGTCAAAGAATTATATCTTATTTCAAAAGATTGAAAACATAGAATTTTTATCAGAAGAAAATTAATTTCGACTGATGATTGGAATCATAATTGAAGTATAGATTATACTTGATGAGAAGCTTTGTATAAACTTCAGATTTTAAAATTAAGATGATTCGATATATGATCTTGACATAAATATTGAACAACTTGAGCCACAGTAAATGATGGAAAAATAGATACTTGGGCTTGTGATAGATCTCAGTGATTCATCTGCCATTGAGCTTCTATATGATCAGCATATCCATGATATAATTTACCTAAAAATGTTAATGATGGATGGGTAGATATGACTATAGATGATATAACTATTTCAAATTTTAATATTTCTATTTTCCCTACGAAATCACCAAATCACTCACGAGCTGATACAGGAGTTCAAATATCTCCTTATCTGAGAATAAAACTAAAAACTAACTTTTATCCTATTAATTATGTTAGTAAAATAAATCCTGAGATGATTTCTAAGTATAGTATGAATTTACAGACTACATTTTCTATTAAACCTTATTAAATATTTATCATTTATAATTAAACATGGATTTAGATTTATTTTTATGAAATAAAACGAAAGTGGATATTCTTAAATATCTTTTTTTTAAGGAAGATAAAATATCTGCTAGAGAATTAGAAAATAAATTGGATCAGTCATTTCCAGCTATAAAAAAACAAATAGACAATTTAGAAAAAGCTTGAATTGTAAATAAAAATAAAACTTGAAATCGTTGGCAATTAGAGGTTTGTCCAAATATTAGACCGTTAATAAAAAAGATATTTATTTATTATCTAAAGAGTTTTATAGATGATATTCAAAAACAAAATGAATCTTTTATAAAATGAGTGTTTTTTGTAGATTTTTTTCATAATAATAAAGATTTGTGAGTAGATTTAGTCTTTATTTATTCTAAAGTTGATAAATTATTTTTGAATGATTTTAAAGAGCAAGTAAGTGCTTTTTTAGATTCTTATTTTCTAAATTTGAAAATAGTATTTATGCTGGATACTGATTATGAAAAAAGGCTTAGGTTTGCAGATAAATTTGTAATAAAACTCAATAATTATAAAAATTTTACATTCTAAAAAATAATTGTATTATGTCAGCAGAAGATTTTAATTTATGAGAAATAGCAGAAAATTGAAATTCTAATCAAGAAAAATTATCTGAAGAAGATAAAAAAAGAGTAACAGAAGACTGAAAAAAAGCTATATCTGCACATAAAAAAGTTAAAAATCAACAAAAAAAAGATGGAGATTTAGCTTTGTTTTTATCTAGAATTTTATGAAGATATTATAACAATCCAGAAATTATAAATCATATTCATTGAATGTTAAATGATATCAAAAAAACTGAAAAATTACTTTATAATATTTTTTCTCCGTTTGTGGGAGATCAAGATATCCCAGATAAAATTTCAAGTTATGTAGCTTCAATAAAATCTAATTCTAAAAAAATTGGAACTGAAGAAACAGAATTGATTTGGGATATTATCGAAGCTGAAAAACTTGGAGGAGAAGTGTTTTGGAAAAATCTAAAATCAAATAAATCTAAGATTTCTTATAAAGATTTTAAAAAGCAGATTTTGAAAGAATTAAAATCTTAACATAAATTTCACATAAACT
>WFMP01000183.1 GCA_015489035.1 Candidatus Altimarinota bacterium | reverse complement strand
GCAGGATTAGCTGGATCGGCAATTTCATAACTTTTGGCACAAAATGTATTTGAACCATACGAAGTAGCATCAGCAGAATAATTTTTTTCCGCAGTACCACAAGTTGGCCTAACTATTTTACAAGAGGTATTACAAGCTACACCATTTTTAATAATAGGATTTCAAATACCATCCCAATTCTTATTTCCATTATCACACTGTTCTCAATCACTAGACTGTATATGTCCATCTCCGCACCAAGCAGGTAAAACTGCATAACATTCTACATGAGTAGATGATGGTCAAATTATTTTTTTTGTCTTTCAATCTTTATATATACGCGGTATTCCATATCAATTTGAATTTATTAATAATTTTGCATGTTGCCATCATGAATGTGGTACAACTCAACTAGGACTATTTCAATTAGAAATATAATTTGTAATTTTCCATTTAACATAAAAAACAGGTTTATCATAATTTAATTTAGAGATATTTTGAGAAGAGGATATTCCTACCTTATGTATTGTTCACAAAAGTGGATGAAACGGAGCTGTATTTTTATCAAATTTTGTAGGTATAAAATTTGTCCGCCAATCAGTTTTTCAATATACTATATCATATTTATTTAAATTTATTATGGAAGCAGTATTTTTATTTACATTTATTAATCTCTCTTTTCATTTATTATCCACCCAAAAATCTTGATAACTCATAGTCTTTCAAATATATCTTCTTTTTTTATAGTATCAACAAATCGTACAATCTCATCAATAATAATTTTTATAAATTCAAGATTTACAGTTTTCATGAATAGGACTATCAGCAAATGAAGAATATCATAAAAATAATATAAGCAAAATTATCAAACTATATAAACTTTTATACATTTATTATTGAATAATATATTAAAATCAGATTACTACCATCAATCTGCCGTTCAAGTACCATGAGAAACAATAGGATATATTTGTTGTTGTTTAGACTTAGTATTTTTTAATACGCATCAACTTAAAAGAAGAATAAACATTATGAATAAAAATATTTTTTTCATTATTTTTTCGAATAATGTATTAAAATTAAATTATTACCATCAACCTGCTGGACCTCAATTTATTGGATTCTTTGTTCACTTAGTAGATCATCAATCACTACCTCATGGTGTTCAATTATTCGTCGGTTCTGAATGCGACTTTGGATCTACTTTTCTTCAGAATCATGCCATATAAGTTTTTACATCTACACTTGATTGATTATTCAAATATACATTTCCACTTACAGCACTTACTCAAAGTCCTGCTCCATCAAGTTGTAAATCTATCATAGCTAATGTACTATTAAAACATTCTCACCATTTTGTATAAATAGTTTTATAAGACAGGTTTATAGTTTCTGAACCAATTGTCAAGTTCTTTTTTACAAATAATTCTTTTAATTGGTTATCATTTAGTTCTATTCACTTAGATTCTCTAATATATTCTTTCAATGAATTTTTAAATTTATCTGATAACATACTGTACATATATTTATTCACTTGATCAGAATTAATTTCTGTATAATCTTTTTTATCAAATTTACCATCACCATTTACATCTACCAAATCTGCAACTCCATACATAGGAACATGACCATGCTCAGTTTTTGTAGCTAACTTATATGTAAATGGAAAAGCAATAATATCTGAGACAGATACTGTTTTATAAGTTGGTTCTTCAAATCAAGATTTTGAAATATAATCTTCTCAAGCTAATACAATATTTGCAAAAGCTATTACTTTATTTTGTTTTTGACTATCTAATTTTCCAAACCATTCTGGTTTATTTTTAGATAAAATTTGTTCTGCTTCTTTTTCAACTCTATCAACTCATTTAACTCAAGTTATAGCTAAATAACCATTTAAAGTATTTTGACCACCTAATAATTCATTTCTTACAGCTCTCAAAAATCATGCAGTTCTATTATTTGCTGGATTTTTTCCTATATTTGAATTATCAAAATCTTTCATAGACATATTCTTAATATATTTATTAGTTATGGCTCCTGGAAGATTAAGCTTAGTTTTTATATTTTCATCTAAAAATAGATTATTAATAAATTTTTCTACAAAAACTTGTTTTTTAATAATATCTTTACTATCTTTTATTTGTATAACATCTTTTCTAATTTTATCTAAAATTTTTTGTCATCATTTATGATAAATATACCAAGATAATGGACTTTTTGTAGCTAAAACAACATTATTAATATAATTAACAATTTTATCATATTTATAATCTTTCACTAATGAAATTATCTCTTCATATTGCTTTGTAAATTCTTCTGAGTTAGCAAAAATTCAACCATCTATAGTTTGATCAATCAATTTACTCAATTCTGATTTATTAAATTGTTTTTCAACTTCAATATATTCTTGATTTATTAAATTATCATTTCCTTGACTTATAACTAATTTTGAAATTTTAGTTTCATTATTAAATCATAATATATCTAATTTTCAATTTTTATCTTTTGAAATAGAATTTTGCATAATTAGCTGTAACTTCAAATCTTTGGTAGGTCATTTTGTAAAAAATCATTTACCTATTCACAAAACATTCATATGTTTTCATGGGGCACCAATTGTAGAAGACAATATTGTTCAATCTAATAATCATCCTATTTCTAATTTATTTCAAACTTTTTTTGTTTGTATTCCATTACCAAAAGCTATCAAAGTTCAGTCTTTAATATCATTCAAATTAACAAAAATTTTTCCATCTCCTATTTCTACAGTACCTTTTCACAAAACGTTTTCCAAAGTTTTTACAAATTGATTTATATTTTTTATTCCCTCAAGTTTTCAATGTTTTTCAATATCTCCAAATGAATTAGATAATGTTTTATATGAATTTTTATCTAAAGAATAATTAACTTTTATACTCTCCATCTTAGCATAAACTAGAGGAATTATAGCCCAGATAAGACCAATTTCTGATAATCTAGTTCAAGCATCCTCCTCTCACAATAAATGAGCATAATTTTCTTTTATTCATTTTTTTATAGTTTTATAAACTTCTTTCCTTTGTTCTAAATTTAATTTACCTAATTTAGCAATTTTTATCATAGAATTTATACTTCTTACTAATTCTTTTTCATATTTATCTGAATAATCTTTTTCTTGTAATTTTTCTCATTTATTTAATTTTTCAAACATTCCATTTAAAACTCTATTCAATTTTGCTTCTTTATATTCTATTTGTCCTGCTTTACCAAAATTATATCATAAACTTCCAAATAATATTGGAAATGCAGTTCATATACTTGTTACTATTTTTTTAGAAGAACTATCCCATTTTTCTAATCAAGCTTTATTAAAATCATGAGATGCTGATACACTCAACAATGGAATTACTCCATTTATTAAATTTCAAGCTATTCAAATACTAGTTCTTTTATCATCAAATTTCTGACTAAAAGATTTTCACACAGATATTCAAGGAATTAATTGGCCATCTACTGAAACAAGTCATAATGATAAATTATCAATTATTTTCCAATCTGTAGAAAAATTTACTGATCATCAAATAGTATCTTGTTTACGAGTATGATCTATATAAGCTGCAGTTATACCTGTATATTCTATACTAGCTTTCAATCTTTCAAAAATACTAGGATCATTTTTATAACTACCAGATAATCTTTCTTCTAATTCTGTTTTTAATTTGTTATACTTTCACTGAACTTTTTTTTCAAATTCTTTTACTTTTTCTTCAGTTCACAAAAGATTTAAAAGTATATCGTGTCTATTTCTTTCTTGTAATTTTACTCTATTTTTTTCTACATCTGCCAAATTCATTTTTCAAGACAAATATTTTTTTAATGAAAGTGGATCCAAATTTAATCTTTCAAGTCATCTATAAAAATATGGTTTAGCAAAATAAGTATCTTTAAGATTTTCTGGACAACCTGCCAAAGTTAATATTTCATTTATTTTTTGTTTAGCTTGTCCTTCTGACAATTTTCACATAAGTTCATAAACTGTTTTTTCTCAAATAATAGTATTTGTCATATCTCAAATTTTTCAACTATCATTTTGATCAGCTAACCATTTTATTTTTTCTTTAGAAGTAAATTTATCTAAATGAGGATATTTAGCAATATCTTGAGAAACTTTTTTAAGTTCTACATTTGTTAAAGTTCATTTGTTTATCATATTATACAAAGTCTCTAATTGTTTGTTCAATCAAGATTCTTTTAATCAATGTAAAGTTATTACAGCTCACAAAATATCTCATGTTCAAATTCCTTCTTTATCTATTCATCAAATAGGAAAATTATCTCTTAAAGTAGAATTAGTAGCTATTTTAGTTCAAATGAATTGTAAAGCTCATTTCAAAGCTATTTCATTAGGATACTTTTTTTCTAATTCATCATAAGTTTTTTCAGCTGTTCATACATCCATATGATTTATATTATTTATAGTTGTTCATTTTTTGATAGTATATCATGAAAAATCGAAAATTCATGAATAATAAACATTTCATTCATAATTACTTAATTCATCTTTGGTTAAAGGAGAATTTGTATTTTTTAGTTCTTTTTCTACTACTCTAAAATTCTTAATTGATCAACTATTGTTATCAAATTGAAATCAAACCACTCATAAATATACTTTTCCATTTTTTTTAAAAGAATAATAAACTTGATTCATATTTTCATCTCAAGAAACTTCTTTCTCATAAAAATTAACTCATCCTGCCTTAGGTAACTTAAGATGAAAATTATATGTATATTCTGGCATATATGGACTTGAATTTTTTTTCTTTTGAGCTTCTACTTTTACATCAAAATTAAATAGTATCAAAGCATCTTTTGATTGAAATTCAAGATTATTTTTACCTGAAACAATATTAAATTTATCAGAAAATCATTTAGAAAACTTAACAGGAACTGAATCTCATTTTTCATTTTTCACCATAATAGTTTTCATTAATTTATTATTCAAGATCATCTTTTTATGAGTATCAAGTTTCTTTTTTGTAGCTTTGATAACTTTTGTAGTTTCTTTTTGTTTATCTTGATCTACTTGGTCTAATTCTTTTTTAGCTTTTATTCTTTCTTTTTGTGGAGCTTTTATCTTTGCCTTTTCAAATTTACTTTGTAATTTTTGATTTTTTTCTTTATTCATTTCCCTTAATTCAATAGTTATCCAACTCATTGCATCAGAAACATCTCTTACAGTTAAACCTTCGACTTTTTCGATATTTTTGTTTCTATAATCATTTTCAAAAATCCTAATAGCTTCAAAAGTTTGTCATCCAGCTTTTCAATCAACTGCAATAGAAACATATCATTTTTTTTCTAATAACTTATTCAGATTTGTTTGTAAAGCTTTTATATTTTTTCAATTAGCTTCCAAAAAGTTTCTAAATTCTTTAATTTTAGAATCATTATAAGAT
>WFMP01000182.1 GCA_015489035.1 Candidatus Altimarinota bacterium | reverse complement strand
GAACTAATATAATTATTTCTGAAAATATTTTACCTACTATTAGACATTCAGGAAATTTTCACTATAGATTATTGGATAAAATAACTGTAAAATGAAAAAAAGAATGAATTAAAATATATGAATTAATTTCTACTAAATCTGAATTTAATGATTTAGAATATGTCAGATATATTAGAAAATTTGAGAAATGAATTTATTATTATTTTACTTGAAATTTTATAACATCTTTTTGAATATTATCAGAATTGAAACAAGAAAAATACTCCAAAAACGATAATGCTTTAAATATAATGTATAAAAGAGTTAAAATATTAAAAGAAAGTCCACCTAAAGATTGGGATGGTATATGGAGATATAATACAAAATAAATTATAAAATACCTTTCTTTTCAAGATGTTCTGTAGCTTTGACAATGTCTTGTGGATAACCAATGTCTATAAACTCTCATTCTTGCTTGATTAAATGAAATTTAGTATTTTCTAAAAGTTTGTTGATAGCATCCGGAAGTTCGTATTCTCATCTTGGTGAAAGTTCTATATTTTCTACTATTTGAATAAATTTACTAGGAAACTTATAAACTCATATATTTGCTAAATTTCAGATAAATGCTTGCGGTTTTTCTATTATTTGTTTTGCAGTATGATCTTCATTTTCATAAAATATTCAGTATTTTTCTGGTTCTGATACTTTTTTTACTAAACATCCATAACCATCTAGTTTGTATAATTTTTCTAAATCTTTTTTATCATAAATAGTATCTCAGTTTAAAACTATGAAATTTTCATTTATATCCAATCACCAAAGGGCAGAGCCAGTTCATTTTTTATTTCATTGTGTTTTGTAAGTTATGTTTATGTTGTTCCATTTATCTCAGAAATAGTTTTTGATTTGTTCTTCTTTATATTTTGTTATGATAATTACATCAGAAGTGAAATCTTTTACAGATTGTAAAATGTATTCCAAAATTGGTTTATCTCATATTTTTACCATGGGTTTTGGCTTGTTTTCTGTAAGTGGCATAAGTCTAGTTCATTTTCAAGCAGCAAGTATTACAGTTTTCATAAGTATTTAGTTTAAAAATTGAAATAAAGTTAAAAATAGTTATCTTATGGTTAAATACAAGGAAAAATTTAATTAAAAAATAAAAATAATGTTAGTTTATATTGAAAATAAAATAAAAAATAATTCTCAAGTTTTGAGTTTTATAGATAAATTTAAAAATATAGATGTAGTTTACGTAGATAATTATAAAAATATTTTTGATAAAAAAATGCCAGTTTGAAATAAAGAAAAAACAATTATTTTTGCTGAATTAAAATGAAATTGCCTTACTCAAGCTCCAGAAGACTATGGACATGAGAGATTTTCTTATTTTTTGAAAAATAGTTTAAATTGTATTTTTGATTGTAGATATTGTTTTTTGAAATGAGCTTTTGTGAATGATTTTCAAGTATATTTTGTGAATTATGATGATATGAAAGAAGAAATAAGTTTAAGTTTAGAAAATTATAAAAAGTTGTGATTAAAACAGAGAAAATTACGGTTTTATTCTTCAGATTATTCAGATAATTTGTGAATGAATGGATTTTCAAATTTTGTTCAAGAATTTGTTCCTTTTTTCGAAATTTTGGATGGTGCTATGATGGAAATTAGAACAAAATCTGTAAATATTCAGCCATTACTTGATTTATGATTTATTCCTCAAAATACTGAAATAGCTTTTAGTTTAAACCCTCAAGAACTTATTGAAAAATATGAAAAATGAGTGGCTAGTTTGGATGATAGGATACAAGCTGTAAATATTTTGCTAGAAAAATGATTTAAAGTATGATTAAGATTTTTGCCACTTTTACCTGTAGAAAATTATCAGCAAATTTATTGAGAATTTATAGATTATATTAAACAAAAAATACCTATGGATAAGATTTCTTCTACTTTTGCAAGTGGATTACTTTATACAAAGGCAGATTATATAAATATTTTGAAAAAAGATCCTTATTTTGATATTATGTATTTGCTTGAAGAAAATGAAGATGGGTTTGTGAGAGAAAAAAAGGAAATTAGAGATTGGTTTTATAATCAATTTAGGCAGTTAGATAAAAAATGTATGGTTTGTTTAGATAGTGAATCAGGATAACAGGATAAGTCCGGACTTAAGAAAATAATCTAATACTTAGATTTTAAAGTCCGGACTTTAGACGAATACAGAAAGTAAGGCTTTTAAAACTAATTAAATACAAATAATGAATATTTTCTTAACTTGAGATAGTTCTGGTATTGGTAAATTTGTTTATGAGAAATTATCAAAGGAGTATAATGTTTTTTGAGTAAGTAGAACGGGGCAGTATAAATTTGATTTAGCAAAAAAAGAAGAAATAGAAAAACTTACAGATAAATTTAAAGATAATCAATTCGATGTTTTGATTTTGAATGCTTGAATGTGATATTTTTGAAAATTTAAAGATGGAAACATAGAAACTTATGGAAAAATTATAAACTTAAATTTATTTGCAAACATTGAACTACTACAAAAACTGAATTATACAGAGAAAGTGAAGATAATTTTTATTTGAAGTATAATTTCAAAAAAGTTTATGAAATGAGCTACTGTGTATCAAGCAAGTAAGTTTGGATTAAGAGGGTTTGCATGATGACTTAAACAAGAATGATACAGAGTTCATATTATAAATCCTAAGATAGTAGATACAAATTTTCATCCTCAAAATATGAATTTATCTCAATTTCCACAGACAAAATTAGAAGATATTTATCAAGTTATTGAAAATATTATTGATTGAAAAGAGAAGAGATTTGAAATTGATTTATAAAAAAACTCTACAATTAAGTAGAGTCTATATCTTTTTACATCATTCCCATTCAAGGCATTCCTCACATTCATCACATACTTCACATTCCACCTAATCATCATAAGTCAGGAGCAGGTCCTTTTGGTGGTTTAGGTGCTTCTGTAATAACTGTTTCTGTTGTTAATAACATTTTCGCAGCTGAAACAGCATTTTCCAAAGCAATTCTTATTACTTTTATTGGATCTATTACTCATTGTTTCAATAAATCTGTATATTCTCAAGTTTTTGCATTAAATCAATAATTGATATCTTCATTGTTTTTTACATTTTCTACAACTACATCACCTTTATATCAAGCATTATTTGCAATTTGTCTTGCAGGATATTCTATTGCAGATTTAATAATTTCTATTCATACTTTTATATCTTTATCATTAGAATCTATTTTTTCTAATTCTTTTTGTAATTTCAATAGAGCAGTACCACCTCAAGCAACTATACCTTCTTCCATAGCAGCTCTTGTAGCATTCAAAGCATCTTCTATCTTATCTTTTTTATTTTTCATTTCTGCCTCTGTAGCAGCTCAAACTTTGATAACAGCTACACCACCAGCAAGTTTTGCTATTCTTTCTTGTAATTTTTCTTGATCATAAGTAGAACTAGCATTTTCAAGTTGTAGTTTCAATTGATTAACTATATTTTGAATGTTATTTTTGTCTCATTTTCCATCTACAATTATAGTTTTATCTTTGTCTGCAATAACTTTACCTGCTCATCATACTACTTCTGTTCCTACATTTTCAAATGTCATTCATATTTCTTCTGAAATTACAGTTCAACCAGTTACAACAGCTATATCTTGTAATAACATTTTTTTATTATCTCCAAATCAAGGAGCTTTTACAGCTAACACATTTAACACACCTTTAAGTTTGTTTAATACTAATGCAGCCAAAGCTTCTCACTCAACTCATTCAGAAATAATAACAATATTTTTACTACCAGCAGCAGCTATTTTCTCCATAAGTGGTAATATTTCTTGTAAGTTAGTTATTTTTTTATCTGTTATTATAATATTTGCATTTTCAATAACTGATTCCATTTTTTCAGTATTTGAAACAAAGTAAGGACTTTCATAACCTTGATCAAATTGCATACCTTTTACAATTTCTTTTTCTAATCAAATAGATTTTCATTCTTCTACAGTTACAACTCCGTCTTCACCTATTTCTTCCATTACATCAGCAATCAAGTTTCATACATTTTCATCTTGTGCAGAGATAGTTGCGACTTGTTTAATTTCTTCTTTTGTATTTAGTTTGTTTGATATTTTATGTAAATTTTCAACTAATGTATCTACTGCTTGGTCAAGTCATTGTCACAAAACAAAAGGATTTACTCAAGAATTTATGTATCTTAATCATTCTTTTGCGATACTATCAACCAAAGTTACAGTTGTAGTAGTTCCATCACCGGCAGAATCATTAGTTTTGTTTGCAGCTTCTTTTACTAATTCAGCTCCAATATTTTCTAATTTTCCTTCTAATTCAATTTCTTTTGCAACAGAAACACCATCATTTGTAACTTTTGGTGCTCAAAAACTTGATTCTATCATTACATTTTTACCTTTTGGTCACATTGTTACTTTTACAGCATCAGCAATTTCTTTTATACCATTGTATACATGTTTTCTTGCATGATCTCCATATTCTATTATTTTTGGCATATTTATTTTAATTTATAATGTAAAATATTATTCTTCTTTAGCTAAAATACTATCAACTCTTATTAAAAGTAATTTTTCTCCATTTATTTCAATTTCTTCAGGAGCATATTTTGTAAAATATACAACATCTCCAACTTTTATATTATCAATTTCTACTAATTTTCAGTCTGGACTTTTTTTACCTTCTCACATAGCTATTACTTCTCATTTTCAAGGTTTTTCTTTTGAAGTTGGTGCAGTAATAATTCAAGATGCACTTTTTATTTCTTCCTTTGATTGTCTAACTAATACATAATCATTTAAGGGTTTTAAACTTGTCATTTATTTACTTAGGTAAAATTATAAAATTTAAACTATATAACTAATATAGCACCTGTATAATATATATGCTATATTAAATTTCAAGAGAAAATATATTGAAAGTTATATTAGTATTGATAGACTAGTTCTTAATCTATTTTATTTTCTTAAAATTTATTTATGGTCTATTTATTGCTTCTAATTCTATTTTTGTTAATTTTTCTAGTTTGATTTTACTATGTAAGTTTTATAAAAGCACTTTTTATTACAAAAGTTCCATATGTATGAAGTTTTAACCGGCAACTTGAAATTATAAAACAGCTTGATCTTACAAAATGAAAGAAAATTGTAGATTTATGATGTGGAGATGGTAAGGCTTTAAGATTTTTTGAAAAACAATTTTGATTAAAATGAGTTTGATATGATATAAATGGTTTTGCTATTTTGTAT
>WFMP01000181.1 GCA_015489035.1 Candidatus Altimarinota bacterium | reverse complement strand
GTGCTGAACTTAGAGATGCCCCAATGTTTGATAAATACTTGGATTTAGATCCTAGAGAAATTAAGCCTGAAAATTTAAAAACCGAGATTTATGTACCGTTAAAATGATAACAAAACATAGCCAATAAATTACCTAGCGGAAATTTATCGGCTATGAGTCGTTATATAGTCACACAAAACTCCCTCTAAAGTCAATTCACATATAATTATGGTATAATTTAGGCATGATATTTGAATATGATAAAATAAAAAGCAGTATAAATAAGTCTAAGCATAATATTGACTTTGAAGAAGCTCAAAAGTTATGGGAAGATCCATACTCTTTTGAAATTCCATCTCCACAAAGTGAAGATGAAGAGAGATATTTAGTTTTAGGGCAAATTAATACTAAAAATTATACTGCCATAATCACTTACCGAGCTACAAATATTAGAATTATCTCTGTGAGGAGATCAAGAGACAAGGAGACTAAACTTTATGAAAGCATCAGAACTAGATAAAATCTTTGATGATAATCAAGAAGATATATTAGAACATTTTGATACATCTAGGATTAGAATGATAAATGAAGAACCAAAAAGAGTTAATATTGATTTTCCTTCTTGGATGGTTCAATCTTTAGATAAAGAAGCTAAACATGTTGGAGTAAGCCGTCAAGCAGTTATAAAAATGTGGTTAGCAGAAAAGTTACAAAGCTTAAACACTACTGCCGCAGCTATATAACAAGTACGAGGAGCCAATAATTTACCCTAGCGGGAGAATTATTGCTCACGACAGTCGCTACCTAAAAATCACCAATTTATTAAATATTTAAACTAATTTGTTACCATAAGAAACACCCCTCTTTATCATCATTATTGCAGCTTATGTTTTTGTTATAAATCTCTTCCAGTTGCTTTTTTATAAAGATCTTTATCATACTTTTTATTATTTTTATACAGTGAATGAGCTATTAGAACCATCTTTCTCATCACTGCTATTTGTGCTACTGTTGTATGTTTACCATTAGCAATCAACCTATCTAAAAACTGTTTAAAATTCTCATCATATCTTGTAGCACTCAATACTCCTAGAAATAGTGAACCTCTATATAAAGTAGAACCTGCTTTAGAGATTCTTGCTTTTGATTGAATTGATGTACCTGAACTTCTATCTATTGGGTCTAATCCTGCTAGTGAAGTTATCTCTCTTTGGTTTGCCTCTGGGTATTTAATAAAAAGATGAAGAAGTGCAATACCACCTATTTCTGCTATACCTGTAATTGATGTAATATTATCAAAGCCCTGAGATAGTTTTTCATCTGCATCTATAATATCTTTTACTTTTTTGATTATCTCTTTTTCTTGTTCTTTCAATCTTTTTATATTCTTTTTTAAATCAGCCATCGCATAAGGACTTCCATTTTTAGCTTTTAATGCTTCAAGGTGGTTAGAGTTTTGGACTCTTTGTTTGGTTGTAAACTTATAATATCCCATAAGCTCCTTAATCTCCTCTACTACGATGTCATACGGAGGTATTCTAACTTCTTTATCTCTTGCAAGATGAAGTGCTTTTGAAAGAACCTGTGCATCAATCTTATCTGATTTAACTCTTTGTCCCAATGCTTTAGAGTGGTTGCTAAACTGGCTAGGGTTTATTATAAAACATCTAATCTTTTGAGTGTGACAAAACTTTGTCAATACGCAAGAGTAGTTACCTGTTGGCTCATAAATAAATACTAAATCTTTATACTCATCCTTATATAATTTTTTTAGCTTAGAAGTTAGTTTTTTCATACCTGTAAGATTATTATTTATCTCAATATCTAAACTATTTTTTGGTATATGCACTGCTATTAATTTTTTACTAATATCTAATCCGATACAATTACTCATCGTAAGCCTCACTTTTATTTTAGATTTGGGAGCTTGTTAGCCTAAGAGTTTAAAATACTCTCTTAGGTGATTTTTAAAGTAGCATCGTTACATATAATTTTGCCTCATAAATACGATCTAGTTTTATCTTACTTTATGTTTTACAAAATTATAAAAACTAATAAGATATACAAAACTGATCCAGTCGCTACTCAAATTTGCAATGTAACTATCTGACTGAAGTACAAGCTAGTTTTAACTAAATATCTCATTTAAGTTTAGTTGACCGCTTTCGCCGTTATCCGATATATTACTTTATCAAACTCTGTATTAGTATTGTAGCTTGTTAGATATGAG
>WFMP01000180.1 GCA_015489035.1 Candidatus Altimarinota bacterium | reverse complement strand
ATCTTTGGAAAAGCATCTATAATCCAAATGACTCAATTATGTAAATGAAGAAATAAATTAGCTAAAAAACAAAATAAACAAAATAGACAGATGCAAAATAATTTTAATAATTTGAATGACTTATCTCAAAAAACTAAACCAAATGAATATCATAAGAAAAAGAAAAAGCAAAAAGATAATACAATTAGAAACAAAAAATGAATAAATAAAAATAAAAAGCATGAAGATAAAGGGAACAAAAATACGAAGAGTAAGAGAGAAATGAATATAAAAAAATTAAATATTTCAGTTCAGAAAGAAATGAATGCTTTGAATAAGCAAAACAAAAATTTGATCCAACAAATACAGAAAGAAACATCAAAAAAAGATTATAACCCTAAATCTTACTTAAATAAATTGTTTAAGAATTTCTTTTGAGATGATAGTGATTTTGTGAATTGAAAGAAAGAGAATAGTTTATGAAAATAAAAAAGAGCTTTTATTAGCTCAGATTTTTTATTTCTTCATATAATTTTTTTTCTTCTTTTGATAATGTTTTTGGTATTTTAATATTTGGTTGTATTATAAGATTTCATTTTCAAGATAGTAATCCATTTCATTTTTTAAATCATTGTCATGATATAATTATATTCTCATTAAATTGTAGTCATTTTGGGATTTTAACTTTAATTTTTTTATCTGGAAGTTCTACTTCTATAGCTCATCATAATATAGCATCTATTAATTTAATATCCTTTTTTATAACTATATCATGTCATCTTTTTTGTCGTAGAGAATCTTCATTTATTACAATACGAATGTATAGATCTCAAGGTGTTCATCATTTATATCCATAATGTCACATTCAAGGCATTCTTAATCTTGTTCAGTTGTCTATTCATTGAGGTATATTTATTTCTACAATTTCTTCTTTCAAAACTACTCATTGTCCATTACAACTTGAACATGCTTTTTCTCAAATTTTTCATTTACCATGACAAGTAGGGCAGGCTGTTTGAGATTGTATTACTCCAAATGGAGTTCTTTGATTTTGAACTACAACTCATGATCATTGACAAGTAGGACAAGTTTCTGGTTTACTATCTTTATCTATACCACTTCAGTTACAAACATCACATAATACATATCTTGAGTATTTTATCTTTTTCTTAGCTCAATTATACACATCTTCAAAATTTATTTTTACATTCAAAGATATATCATCTCACCTTCTTGGTTGATCTGAATGTCTTGAACTTCATCTTCATCATCCAAATAAATCTCAAAACATATCACCAAATAAATCACTTACATCAAAAGTTCATCATTGAAAATTAGCTCATCATCAAAAACCTCACATTCAACCTGTAAATCCTCATTTCCTATATGAATCATACATTTGTCTTTTTTGTGAATCAGATAAGACTTCATGAGCTTCATTTATTTCTTTAAATTTTTCTTCATCTCATCATTTTCTATCTGGGTGATATTTCATAGCAAGTTTTCTAAAAACTTTTTTTATCTCTTTTTCATCTGCATCTTCAGATATTCACAATATTTTATAATAATCTTTTTTTGGATCAAAATCCATATTTTATATATTTAAGTTTTAAAAAATAGCACAAATATAATTGTAGTGCTATAATAATTATTATAAATAATTTATCAAGTTTATTTTAATTTTTCTGAATTTTTGTCTGGATCTTTTCATATATTTGAAATCTCTGGTTTTATCTGTCAATTATATTTTGCAGAAGGTTTTTTATTATAAGGAATTTCTGCTGGTTCATTCATAGTTTCCAAAGCAAGTTGACAAACTCTACTTCATACTTTCAAAGCTACTGGAACAGTATTTATGTTTTTAATTTCCAGAGTAATAGTTGAAGGACTATCTAGTCCAAATCAAGGATCTATAAATCAAGCTGTTACATGTATCAAAATTCCAAGTCTTCCTATACTACTTCTTCATTCAACTCTTGCAACTATGTTTTCTGGTATTCAAACTTTTTCTTTTGTTGCTCAAAGTACAAAATCTCCAGGTTGTAAAACTAAATACTCATTATCTTCGATATATTTTTCTCCTAATTCTATTCCATTTTCTAAATTTAGAATTTTACTGTTATCTTTTGGAAAAAATTTAAACCAATTTCCAAGTCTTATATCCAAACTTGCACAAGCAACATTGTTTAAAATATCATCTAAACCATATTCTGATTCTATAATGAGTTCTTTTGATAAAATAAGATCTTTTATAGTTTTATCTGAAAGTATCATTTATTATTTTAAAAACAAATTAAATAATTTTTGAGTTATAGTCTCTTTAAGATATTTTCTTTTAAACATTAATTCATCTTTTGTATATTCTCATATACTTTTTCATATTAAATTCGATTCTCATTCTACATAAATAGAATCACAGTTTTCTATTTTTTCTTTTCAATATATAAAATAATTTATGGTTATTTCACCTTTTTTTATTATTTCATTTTCCATAATTCAATTT
>WFMP01000179.1 GCA_015489035.1 Candidatus Altimarinota bacterium | reverse complement strand
TAGTTTTAAAATATTTTTTCATATTTACTAATTTTTATTTAATAAAATATTTTGAATTTCGGATATTATTTGCCTTTATATTTAAAATTATTATTAATTAAAGCCAAATAAAATTTCTTAAATATTTTTTTGATTACTTTACTTGAAAATTACTTCAATTTATCCTTTCTTGAAAAACTACTTTTTTTCTTTATATTAAGTTAAATTTTTATATTTTTTTTGTTTTAAATGTCTGAAATTAAAAAGCAATACGGTCAGGAAAATGAAAATATAGTACATCAAGATATTGAAGAAGATATGAAACAATCATATATTGATTATGCAATGTCTGTGATAGTTTCAAGAGCTTTGCCTGATGTAAGAGATGGTATGAAACCAGTTCAAAGAAGAATTTTGTATGCTATGTATGATATAAAATTAAATCATAATGCTAAATATAAAAAATCAGCTGCTGTAGTGTGAGAAGTTCTTTGAAAATATCATCCACATGGTGATAGTTCAGTTTATGAAGCTATGGTAAGAATGGCTCAAGATTTTTCTTTAAGATATCCATTAGTTGATGGTCAAGGTAATTTTGGTTCTATAGATGGAGATTCTGCTGCTGCCATGAGATATACAGAAGCAAGACTTACAAAAATAGCTGAAGAAGTGTTACAAGATTTAGAAAAAGATACAGTTGATTGGGCTGATAATTATGATAGTTCTAGAAAAGAACCAATGTTTTTACCTACAAAAGTACCTGCCTTACTTTGTAATGGTACTATGGGTATTGCAGTGTGAATGGCTACAAATATGCCACCTCATAATTTAACTGAAATTATAAATGCACTTATTGCTTGTGTTAAAAATGCAGACATTACTCATGAAGAGATAATGGAGCATATTTCTTGACCAGATTTTCCTACAGGTTGAATGATTTTTGATAAACAAAAAATTAATGAAATATATAGAACTTGAAGAGGATCAATTACTGTTAGATGAAAAGTTCATATAGAAAATGACAATTGAAATAAAATTATTATAGATCAATTACCATATCAAGTAAATAAGTCAACTTTGGTATGAAGAATTTGAGAATTAGCAGGTGAGTGAAAATTTCAATGAGCAAAAAATATTATAGATGAATCAAATAAATGAAAAATTAGAATTTCTATAGAATTAAAACCTTGAGTAGATCCACAAGCTATGCTTATCAAATTATTTAAGCTTACAGATTTACAAACTACTTTCCCAGTAAATAATATTGTTTTGATAGAAAATGGTATGCAACCAAACTTACTTTGAATAAAAGCTATTTTACAAGAATTTATAACTTTTAGACAAACTGTAGTTTATAGAAGAAGTATGTATCTTTTGAATAAAGCAAAAGCAAGATTACATATTCTTGAATGATTACAAAAAGCTATTGATATCATAGATGAAGTAATTGCTTTGATTAGATGAAGTAAAACTAGAGAAGATGCTAAGCAATGACTTATGAAGCAATTTGAATTTTCTGAACAACAAGCTGAATATATTCTTATGTTGAGATTACAAACATTAGTTTGATTAGAAATTGAGAAAATTTTAAATGAAATAGATGATAAAAAACTTGATATTGATTATTTAACAGGTCTTGTTACAGACAAAGAAAAATTAAATATAGTGGTTATAGATGAATTAGAATATATTAAATCTGAATATGGTGATGATAGAAAAACTGAATTATCTGAAGATTTGTCAGTTTATAATCTTGATAAAGCTATGAGAGATTTGAAAAAAAATGAAGATTTCTTGAAAGAAGATGTTTTACTTTGGAGAAGTGTAGATGATAATGTAAAAGTTGTTTATCAAACAAGAATAACATCTTTACCAACTGATACTTACAAAGTTTATAATACAAATAACCAAAATAAAATATTTGTAGTAACTGAAAATTGAGATTTTATAAATCCAAGAATTAAGGATTTACCTTCTACAAATGTTAAATGACCTGCTGTATCTTGGAAAGATTTAGGAGTGAAAGATAAAATAGTATTTTTGGAAATTACAGATGAAATAAAACAATATTTATTGATAGTTACAAATAAAAATACTATAAAAAAGATAGATAAAGAAATATTATTTAAAATGAGAAGGTGATGAAATGTAATGAAATTACAACCTTGAGAAAAAGTTATGAAAGTAATTTCTGTAAATGAATGAGATTATATTGGATTGATTACAAAAAATTGATTATGAACAATATATAATTCAAATGAAGTAAGATCTATGGGTAGATTATCTGGTTGAATAACAGCTATGATGCTTGAAGATGGTGATGAAATAGTAGATATGTTTAATTATCACAAAAATCTGTATCTTGCAATGTTTTCTGATAAATGAAATGCAAAAGCAATACTTACAGAAGATTTGAAAATTAGAAGAAAAGGTAGATGAAAAGCTGGATTTATCTATACTTTGTTGGAAAAGTGAGAAAATATAATTTGATGATTAAATTTAGATGAGTGAGATATTAAGATTTTACTTGCAGATGGTCAAATAAGAACATTTGATGTGGATAAAGTTCCACTTCTTGCTACAAACAAAAAAATGAAAAAAGTAGTATGATGAAAGATTAAGAGGATACTAATTTAGATTAAGCTAAAAGGGCTTAGTCTTTTTTTAAGAATTATAATGGAATATGAACAAAAGATACAAAACAGAAGAAAAACAAACATTATTTTGATTTGAAGATGATTTCGAAGCTAATCAAGACAGTTTGTTTTTGAAAAATATTATCGAAGATAGAGGAAGTAAATATTCTGCTACTTTTTTTAAAATTACAGATATTAAACAGGTAAAAGAGAGGTTTAAAGAACTACAAAAATATAAATTTTATAAAAAAGCTACACATAATACTTATGCTTACAGAATAAAGTTGCCGGACGGGAGTATTTTGGACTGAAAAAATGATGATGGAGAATTATGATGATGAAATTGTATTCTTACAGTGATGAAACAAGAAAAAATTGTAAATTCTATGATAGTTATTACGAGATATTATGGTGGAGTTCATTTGAATAATGATAGATTTAAACATCTTTTGGATGGGACAAAAATAATTATTAGTAAATTAAAAGAGTAATAAACTTGTGTTTTTTTTATGTTATGTTGAATTTGTTTTATAATACCTTTAATTTTTTTTTCATTGTTTTAAATATTAAAATTGTTATAAACACTGTATTTAAAACATAAATATTGTGAATGTTAAAAGATTTAAGTTATATTGCATTTGATTTTGAAACAACTTGATTAGATACTGAAAAAGATGAACCAATACAAATATGAATTATAAAATTTAATAAAAAATTTGAAGTAATTAACCAGTTTAGTTCTTACATAAAACCTGATAATTTAGCAGATTTAACTGAAATAGTTGAATTTACAACTTGAATAAAATTAGAGAAACTCAAAGATGCTCCTACTTTTGAAGAAATAAAAAAAGAGTTAGTAGATTTTTTTGATGAAGATAGTGTTTTGATAGGTCATAATATTCAATTTGATATAAAATTTATGAAAAGATATTTGTGAGAATTTCCATATCTTATTGAGTTTGATACTTATACTTATTCAAGATTACTTTTGCATTTTGAACCATCTTATGCATTGGAAATTCTCTCTGATAAATATTGATTTAAAGGGCAGTCTCATGATGCTTTAGCTGATAGTTTTATGAGTATAGAATTATTTAAACTTATAGTAAAAAAAGTTGATAAATTGGTGAAAAAATATCAATTTTTAGCTGATTTGCTTTTAAAATCTGACAGCATTTTTACTAAAATTTTAGAATTAAAGCCTGTAAATAAAAATATTTTTTCTATTCCTAAAAAATGATTATCTATCCCAAAAACTAAAAAAGTTAAATCTGATAATCTTGATATTTCTCAGTTTGAGAATAAAACTGTTTTTAATGTAAATTGAATAGATTTTGAAAGTGCTTTCAATCTTGCTTTAAATTGACAAAATAAGGTAATTTTTGCTTTTAGTTCAAATGCTAGACAAAATATAGCAAAAAATATTTTGAGAGAAAAGTATGTTCAGTTTTCTACTTTAAATTTGTGAAGCACTACAAATCTTGAAAATGAAAAACAACTTTTAACTAAAGAAAAACTTGAAGAGTTTGAGGCAAACTATATTTTGAAGTCATTTTCTCATTATTCTGAAGATATTTCCATTTTTGATATTTCTAATTTTTCTGAGTATAAAGTAAATAAATTTTTATCATGAAAAAATAGAACTATTTCGGCAAATATTATTCTTGCAACTCATTATGATTTGTTTAATTTTATAAAAGAAAAATGAAAAGAAGAAATTAAAGATTATACTGTAATTATGTTTGATTGGCATTATTGGATGAATAGTTTGTGAAAGGTTATAAATAGATGATTTGATTTTTACGAATTGATGAATAAATTGGATGTTATTCTTTATAGAGAAAGTTTTACAAAAAATAGTCAAAATTTAGAGAAATTAATAGATGAGATAGCTACATTTTTTGGTACTTTATCAGTGAAGTTATTACCACTTTTTAAATGAACAAAGAATAAGTTGGAAATGGTAAATTTATTTGAAAATAATTCAGCTTGATTTTTTGAACTTAAAGAAAGTTTTCAGGATATCACAAACAAACTTGAGGCTTTAAATGAAGTAGAAATTACTAGATATTGGAATATTTTCAGAGAATGTGCAGAAAATTATTGTATGATAGACCAAAAATTGTTTTGACAAAATGCACAGCTAAAATATATTTTTAATCCTATGATGGAAAATGTAGATATAAATACTTTCAATGATTTTATGGGGGGTTTGAAGTATTACAATTTTACAGTTATGGAAAAAAATAATTATATAAAATTATCAGACGAAATAAAAGTTCAAGATAAAATTACAAAATTTGTGGATTATAAAGAGCAAGTTGATTTTAAGAAATTAGTAGAAGATATTAAAAACAAAATCGAAGCTAAAGAAAGTATATTTTTAGTCTCAAATAATAAAGCATTCTCAAACAGCTTGTTTAAATTAATTTATAATTTAACAAAGGAATATAACTTAGAAGCTAATATTTATGCTGAAAATATTACTTGAGGACAGTGAAAATTGTTGTATTATTTACAAAAGAAAAAGTGAGTTAAAATAACTATTTGATGACCTGAATTCTTGCTTGCAAACAAGGCAAAACATGTAAAATATAATGAAATACATTTGTTGTCTATTGGATGAAAATTTAGAAACTTTATAGTAGATGATTTATCTTTTTATTTGAATTAGATTGAAATCTAGCTTTGTTTTTTTAGTATGATGGTAGATTTATTTATGTTATAATTTTTTATGACTACTCAAATTTTAAATAATTTTGCTTTAAAATTTAACTTAACTATTTTTTTAGTTAAATCTTGGTGGGAACATATGAATTTTTCTTCTGAACAAGAAGCAGAAGTTTTTTTTGAGGAAAATATTAAAATGATAAAAGCAAAACCTTTTATTAAATGGGTAGGTTGAAAAAGCTGTCTCTTATACACATCTGACG
>WFMP01000178.1 GCA_015489035.1 Candidatus Altimarinota bacterium | reverse complement strand
TCGCCTTCATCATCGGTAGTATTTGGATTTACACCATGGCGTACAAGATATTTGACCTCTTTTAAATTTCCCGCCTTACAAGCGCTGATAAACTTCTCATTTGCGCTAACACCCGCATATAAAAAACCGACGCAAACAATACTTAATAATAAAATTTTTCTCATAATCTTTTCTCCTAAAATTTAATATGTTGACTGATTATAACAAATTTTTATCTAATTGCAACTAAGCTTATACGTTTTTATAAAAAGCACAGCTTTTTCAAACTTTGCTCTACTTTAGAGGGTTGTAGGCACATTGTATCCCTGCCATTATGATGAACTTTACTCATTATAATATTTAAATGCTGTTAAATCTCGAAAAATTTAAATCCCACCTCTAATACCAGCATAAGCTGGTATCTGTCTAAACATTTCATCCAGGATATTGTGTTCTTTTTTAAATTTTTTACATACCAAGTAAGAAGTAAAATCTTTAAATCTTTGTTTTTTTATTTTCATTAAGAACTACAATTCTTAATGTTGTATATCCATTAATATTATGTTATAATAAAAATAAACTTAAAAATAATTGGAAGTGAAAATGTTTAGTTGTATAAAAAAGAAGAAAGTTATAGAAAATGAAAACTTCAATATTCTTATCGTTGAAGACTCACGCGTTATAAACAATACATTGACATCACGTCTAAGAGAAAAAGGCTTTAGTTGTTATCAGAGTTATGACCTTGCACAAGCACGGGAAATTTTGCAAAACAATGAAATCACTCTTGTTATTTTAGATTTGCATCTTCCCGATGGAGAGGGAGAGGATTTAATAGATGAAATCAAAGAGGCAAATAAAGAGACAAAAATTGTAGTATTTACATCTGAAAATGATCTTTTACGTAGAGATGAACTTTTTAGACTCGGCATACTTGATTACCTACTTAAAGGCAAAAATGCAAATTTAATAGTAAAAGAGATTGAAAATATCATAGCAAGTATGCAGATTAACCCGAATTATACACTTTTAATTGTTGATGATTCTCGTGTTATAAGGAAAATGATGCATAAAATTCTCTTCTCCTGCGGATATACAATTATTGAAGCAAAAAATGGTGCAGAGGCAATTCAAAAAATAGCTGAAACAGAAGTTGATTTGATGTTGCTTGACATGCAAATGCCTGATATGACTGGTTTAGATGCACTTAAACAGATAAAACGGAATGAAAAGAATTTTAATCTTCCTGTTTTTATGATTTCTAGTACTTTAGATATAGAAGCGATGAGAGATGCTTATAAAGCAGGAGTTTTAGATTATTTTAAAAAGCCGTTTTCTCCTGAAGAATTAAAATTAAAAGTTGAACAGGTCATTAGGCAAAAGCAGATTGAAACAGATTTTGAGTGCACTCTTAAAACCAATGAACTCTGTGGCCATTTTTTAAATACATTTTATGCTAGTGCTATATTTTATGCTGATTCAAAATTAAATTATGCAAATGAAAATTTTTATAAGGAGTTTGGAAAAAATGTAGTTAACATGGGGCAGGCTTTTGAAAAATTTCATCCAGAATTTATACAAGATTTAATTATTGCTATGAAAAATTTCCAAAGTTATAACAATAAAATCACTGACAGAGAAAATCAAGATTATCTTGTAAAACTATTTCCTATAGACACAGATAAATTTTTAGTTGCTTTTGAGAAGATTTAGTCTTCTTGAAAGCGTTCATAAATCTTTTTAATTTCCTCTAGGTTCTCTACAAAATACTCAACCACTTGTGGGTCAAAATGCTTTTCCTTCTCTTCAATCAATAAATTTAATGCTTTCTCAAAACTCCATGCCTCTTTGTAAGGTCGTTTTGATGTAAGTGCATCAAATACATCTGCAACAGCAACAATACGGCCATATAAAGGTATGTTTTTACCTTGAAGCCCTTTTGGATATCCTTTGCCGTTGTATTTTTCATGATGCGTTAGTGCTATTATTTCTCCTGCTTGCAAGTAAGGATTTTCTTTTTTCTTCAATATCTTTGCACCTATGGCTGAATGCTCTTGCATCTGAGCAAATTCCTCTTGAGTCAATTTCCCAGGCTTAAGCAAAATAGCATCATTAATTCCTATTTTTCCGATGTCATGCAATGGCGCGGCATAGTATATAACCTCTTGTTCCTTTGCTGATAATCCATAAGCTTTGGCAAGCAATTTGGAGTAGTGAGAAACTCTGGCAATATGACTTGCTGTTTCAGGGTCCTTGTACTCTGCTGCTTTTGAGAGAACTTCTAGAGATTCATATTCACTTTTTTGAAGTAAGGCAGTTGTTTCTTTTACTTTTTTACTAAGAAGCTGATTGAAATTATGTGTTAGATTTAATGAGGCTTTTAATTCTAAAATATTTTTAAGACGGAGCTTGAAAACTAAAGGAGTCACAGGCTTTACTAAAAACTCGGTTACGCCTGCTTGAAGGGCTTTATGCATTACTACATTGTCATGGTTTGCGGTAATCATGATGGAGACCAAATCATTATAAATTGCTTTTGACTGTTCGAGCAGTTCTATCCCATCCATTTGTGGCATATTAAAGTCTGTTATAAGGACATCAACTTCATTGTTCTGTATATATTTTAAAGCTTCAGGTGCGTTATTAAAAGTAACAAAATTTTTATATCCTTCATCTTGTACAATACTCTCTAATAAAAGAAGATTGACAAGTTCATCATCAACAATGACTATATTTAACTTATTTGACATTTTTTAAACCTTTTTCCAATAGATCAATATAGCTCATTATAATTTTAAGTATATCATTATACTCAATTTTCACATTATTTAGCATATTTTTCTCTATTGCCACCATCATCTGGGTGATCTCATCTAGCGCAAGGGTGGAAGAAGAGCCTTTAAGTTTATGTGCCAAATTT
>WFMP01000177.1 GCA_015489035.1 Candidatus Altimarinota bacterium | reverse complement strand
TATTTTTTGTTTAGAAATATCATCAAAATTGATTAGTTCATTTTTTTTAACTCTTTCCATATTTTGTATAATTTATATATAAACACAAATTATTATAATTAAATTGAGTTAAAAGGCAAAAAATCATTATCACTTTAATAAATCTTTAAATAATTTACCTCTTTCCTCAAAATTTTTAAATAAATTGTAAGACACAGCTCCAGGTGATAAAATACAGATTTTTCATTTTCTAGTTTTTTCTTTTGAAATTTGTACTGCTTCCTGCATACTCTTTACTTCAAAAATATTTTTATTTAAAAATCAGCTTTTTTGCTCCTCCAAGCTGTCCGGTAGCAAAATAATGTTTTGTAAGTTCAAGTCGTTTATAACTTTTATAACTTGTGAATAATCAAAATTATCATCTTTTCATCATAAAATAATTGTATCTATCTCATCTCAAAATCTATTTAATGCTTGCAATACACTTTCTGGAATAGTTGCAATACTATCATTGTAATATTTAACTTGATCAAACTTCCCTACAAACTCTTGTCTATGCTCAAGTCAATCAAAAAATTTTAAACTATTTTTTATAATTTCTTCAGAAACATTTTCCAGCTGACAAATAGGTAAAATAGAAGAAATATTCAAATAATTATGTTCTCATCAAATTTTTATTTCTGAAATATCCAATTTATAAGTTGGTCCATAAATATACTTATCATCAAAATAAAAATATGTTCAAGTTCAAAACAAAATAACTTCAGACTTAAAATTATAATCTAAATCATCATAAACATCTTTTCTTAAAATAGATTCCTTAGTATTTTCAAAAATCTTTAATTTAGAATTTACATAATTTTTATGATTTTGATGCCAGCTAGTATGCACATCATAAATATTTGTCAAAATACTATAAGTTGACCATACATTTTGAGTGCTATCAAGCATGTAAGATGATATTTCAAAAACTATATAATCAGGTTGATTATCAAAATCTACTTCAGATAAAATTGGATTTCAAATATTACCTACAAGTTTTACATTCTCTCAAGCATTTTTCAAGATTGTATAAATCAAAGTTGAAGTTGTACTTTTTCATTTACTACCAGAAATTAAAATTAATTTTCACTTAAAATTATCAAAAAGAATATCAGCTTGAGTTTTTATTTTATCTTTTACTTTTTGTAATTCAGGTAAATAAATACTTATTCAAGGAGTTTTATAAATTATATCGTATTGCTCCAAATTATCTAAATAACCATCAGAAATACTTTTATCTAAAATATCAATTTGTTCTTTAGTATATCAATTATTTAAAAGCCAATTATAGGTTGATTTACCTTCTTTTCCATATCACAAAACAGCTATTTTCATATTACAAAATTATTTTATAAATCTATTATAATTTAAGCTAAAAGCTAACAAAAACAAGTTTATTTTTTTATAAAAAAATACAAGAATTTCTTCTTGTATCTCACTTTTAATGTGTTAATAGAGATTAGTCTACTAAAGTTACATTAACAGCTTGTTCTTTACCATTTCTACCTTCACCAATTTCGAAAGATAAAGTTTGACCTTCTTGTAAATCATTGAAATCTACACCTTCTAAATTGTTTGCATGGAAGAATACATCATCTTGACCATCAACTGTAATGAAACCGAAACCTTCTTTTAACACTTTAATTGTACCTGTCATAATTTTACTATAATTTTAATAAATATTTATTAATTTGAAAGTTATACTTTTAAACTAATAGAAACAGTATATAGAAAATTTATACAAATACAAGCACAAAGTTAAATTACAAAATTTATTATTTTACCAGGAACATAAATTTCTTTTTTAATTGTCTTTCATTCTAAATATTTTGCTACATTTTCTTCATTTTTAGCTTTTTCAAGTACAGATTCTTTATCTTCATCTTTTGATATTTCTATAGTTCATCTAACCTTTCACAAAACTTGAACTGCTATTTTTATTTTATCATCAACCAACATTTTTTTATCATATTCTGGCCAATTTGAAAAGAATATAGAATCTTTTTCTCAAATTTTTTCCCACAATTCTTCTGAAAGAAATGGAGCAAATGGATGTAATAATCTTAAAAATATATTTTTCCACTCATCAGATAACCTTTTATCTTGCGGTAATCAATTATTTACAAGTATCATCAAACTTGCAATAGCAGTATTAAATTTATAATTTTCTATATCATCTCAAACTTTTTTTATAGTTTTATGTAATAATTTCATAGTTTCTTGATCATCTTTAGATTTTTTAACTGTATCATCTGAAAATAATCTTTCTATTTTATCTAAAAACCTAACTATTCAAATAATATTTTTTGTATTCCAAGGTGCAGAATCTTTAAAATCAGCCATATACATTTCATAAAGTCTTAATGTATCAGCTCCATACTCTTCAATAATAGAATCTGGATTTACAACATTTTTCAGAGATTTACTCATTTTCGCAATAACTTGTTTTAATTCTTCTCAATTCTCTTTATTATAAAACTTTCCATCCTTCTCTTCAACTAAATCATTAGCTATTAACTTTCATTTATCATTTTGAAATGAATATGCTGTAATCAAACCTTGATTCCTAAGCCTATAAAAAGGCTCATCATAAGATACAACATTTATATCATACAAAAATTTATGCCAAAATCTTGCATACAACAAATGCAAAACTGCATGTTCAGCTCCTCAAACATAACTATCCACTTGTCACCAATATTTTTCAATTTCTGGATTTACAAGTTGTTCTTTATTTTTTGTATCCATATATCTTAGATAATACCAACAACTTCATCACCATTGAGGCATAGTATTTGTTTCTCTTTTTCAAACTAAATTATCTGCTAATTTAACATTTACAAAACTATCTACTTTTGCAAGTGGAGAATTTCCATCTCAAGCAGGAGCAAAATCTTCTACTTCAGGAAGTTCCAAAGGTAAACTATAATCACAAACTATCTTTCCATAAATTCCATCATAAATCTTTGAAAAAACTTTTCATCAAATTACAAGTTCTCTTACCATACCAGAATGAGAACATGTAGCTCAATTAGTAGTTTCTCATTCTTTAGGTGCTCTCTTCAAAATATAAGCAATATTATTATCTGTAGCTTCAGAGATATTATTTATATGTGGTAATTGTTTTATTTGAGGAATATCTAAATGAATTAATGGAATAGGCTCTCACCAATATCTTTGTCTAGAAAATAACCAATCTCTAAGTTTATAATTAATTTTTTTCTCTCAAAATCAATTTTCTTCTGCAAATTTAATAAGTTTTTCTTGAGCCTCTTTACTAGTTAATTCATCAAATTCTCAAGAATTTACTAAAACTCAATAATCAGTAAAAGGCAATTTTAATTCTCAAGTTTTATTTAAATTTATACTTTGAATAATTTCTAAATCATATTTTTTTGCAAAAGCAAAATCTCTTTCATCATGTGCAGGAACTGCCATCACTGCTCAAGTTCCATAGCTACCCAATACATAATCTCAAATCCAAAGTGGAACTTTTTTTCAATTAAAAGGATTTGTTACATAACTTCATGTCCAAACTCCAGTTTTTTCTTTATTATCAGCTGTTCTATCTAAATCAGATTTATTTTTAGCTTCTTCAATATATTTATGACAAGCTTCTTTTTGTTCTTCCGTTATAAATTTTTCTACATCTTTATGATCTGGTGCTAAAACTGTATAAGTCATACCAAAAACTGTATCTATTCTGGTAGTATAAACTGAAATTTTGATATTTTCATCATCAGACTTTTTCATTTCAAACTCACAACCTTCAGACTTCCCTATCCAATTCCTTTGCATTTCTTTGATACTTTCTGGCCAGTCAAGTTTATCAACATCTTTCAAAAGTCTATCAGCATATTTTGTAATTGCAAGAACCCATTGTCTAATTTTTTTCTTCTCTACTTTTGTTCCACATCTATCACAAGTAAAATCGTTCAATACTTCTTCATTTGCTAAACCTGTCTTACAAGAAGGACAATAATTAATTGGTAAATCTTGTTCATAAGCAAGACCATTTTCAAACAATTTTAAAAATATCCATTGAGTCCATTTATAATATTCTGGATCTGTAGTATCTATTTCTCTATCCCAATCATAAGAAATTCACAAATTTTTAATTTGATTTCTAAAATTATTTATATTTTTATCTGTAGTTTCTCTAGGATGAGTTCAAGTTTTGATAGCATAATTTTCAGCTGGTAATCCAAAAGCATCCCGTCAAATCGGATGAAGAACATTAAATCATTTTGCTTTTTTATATCTTGCAATAATATCATTTGCAGTATATCATTCTGGATGTCCTACATGAAGTCATTCTCAAGATGGATATGGAAACATATCTAAAACATAATATTTTGGTTTATCTTCAAATTTTGTATCTCAAGGATTATAAGATTTATAAATTTTATTTTCCTCCCAATATTTTTTCCATTTTTCTTCTACTTTTTTATGTTCATAAGTCATATTAAAGAAAATTATAAATTAAAACTATATTTTTATACTGATATAAGCTACAAAAACAACATTTTTCAATAAAAAAAAGAGCTAAACTAGCTCAATATTTTGTATATTAACTTAAACCTGGGAATCATCCACCACCTTGTCATCACATCATTCAAGCTAATTGACTTGGATCAAATCATAATATTTCTTTTGTTTTTTCCATAGCAACTTGTTGTGCTTTTTCTTGACCTTTTACAAAAGCCTTTTTAATTGCATCTTCAAGTTGTTCTTTAGCTTCGATAGATAATAAACTTTCATCTTCTATCTTAACATCTTTAATTTTTGTATCAGCAGTAATATCAACTATAACTCAAGCCTCTTTAGCTCTTATAAGAGTATTTGAAAGTTTTTTTTGTAATTCTTGATAT
>WFMP01000176.1 GCA_015489035.1 Candidatus Altimarinota bacterium | reverse complement strand
TTCATTTATTCAATTGAAAATAAAAATTATAACATTATTGTAATTATAACTTTAATATTTATGAAAAACAATGATTTATGACTTTATAACTATAGGCTCTGGTGCAGCTGGTTTATTTTGTAATGTAAATTTACCAAAGTCCAGTAAGAAACTAATTTTAGAAAAAAACAAAATACTTTGAACAAAAGTTCTTATGTCTGGTGGAGAAAGAGCAAATCTTACAAACATAGACATAGAACCTACAAAAGACTATTTTTCTTACAACAAAAAAGCTACAATTTGATTTTTTAGAAGATTTTTTAATTATGATATCATAGATTTTTTTGAATCAAACTGAGTAAAAACTGTAATCGAAGATAGATGAAGAGTTATCACTGCTTCAGGTCATGCAAGAGATTTAGTTAAAGTTTTAGAAAATAATATCATAAAAAATAATACTCAAATTTTAACTGAAAAAGATATTATATCTGTAGAAAAAGAATGAGAAATTTATATTTGTAAAACTGAAACAGAAGAATTTAAAACAAAAAATTTAATTATTGCAGTAGGATGAAAATCATACCCACAGGTTGGAACAGTTTGATTTGGCTATAAAATAGCTAAACAATTTTGAATAAATGTAATCAGTCCTTACAAAGGTTTAGTTTGAATTACCACAAAACAAGATTTATCAAAATTTTCTTGAAGTAGCATATTTTGCAAAATAAAAATATCAAAAAATGATAAACTAATTTATGAAGAATACTGACCTTTACTTTTTACACATTGGTGAGTTTCTGGACCTATTATTTATAACACAGTTTTAGCTGTCTGACAAGAAAATAACTGTAAAGAAAAAAAAGATTATTCCGATTTTAAATTAGAAATAGAGTTTAACTTAGAAAATACTACAAAAAAAATAAAAAAAGAATTAAATCTATCCGAAGAAAACTTAACTTTGGAACTAGATATTCAAGAATTAAAAAGTTGGAAAGAAGCAAAAGTCACTTGATGAGGTATAAATACAAATGAACTTACAAAATATCTTGAAAGCAAAAAACATCCTGGATTATTTTTTATAGGAGAAGTCGTAGATATTACTTGAAAAACTTGATGATTTAATCTCCAATGGGCTTGGACTTCTGCTTATTGTTGTAGTGAAAAATTTTAAAAATAAATCATAACTATGCACAAAATACTTTTTGTCACTGCTCTATCATGAGAATTGAAATACCTCAAAAAAGAAATTAAAAAACTTAAGATTCCAAATCTAAAAGTTGATTTTTTTACAACTTGAATGTGAAATTATAATACTATATTGAATTTAACAAAGTATTTATCTGAAAAAAAATATGATTTCATAGTAAATATTGGTTCTGCTTGATATGTTTGAAATAATAAAATACAAGATATTTACCAAATTGCAAGAATAAAAAATTTAGCAAACCAAAAAGAAGAATTAATTCCAATAAATTTTAAGTTATACAATTTATCTACTTGTTTATCTTCTGAAACACCTGTTAGTAATATTGAGAATTTAACAATTCAAGAAGATTTTTTTCTCGTAGATATGGAAAGTTATGGATTTGAATTAGTTGGAAATAATTTCAATATTCCAAGACTTATACTCAAAATACCAGTTGATAAAATTTGAGAAAATTTTGATTCAAAGAAATTTATAAACAAAGTAGAAAAAATAGACTTTAACTATATTTTAACAAGTATTTTACAATATTTAAAATCTTTACCTGTAAAAGAAAATCTAACATTTTATTTTGATTATTTCAAATTTACATTTACTGAAAAATTAATTTTTGAAAGATTATACTATAGATATCAAGCTTTACATTGAAATTTTACAGAACTTTTCGAAGCTAACAAAATGTCGGATAAGAAAAAGTTTTTAGAAATTTTAAAAAAATAATATGAAAAAACTTGTTTTATGAATTATATCATTTATAATTCTAACACTATTGATTATATTTTTAAAAAATAAGAACAAAATAAAAATGCCTAAACAATATGAAATAGCCAAACTAACTATAACAAGTCCTAACTTTGAGAATTGAAAATTAATACCTGCAAATTTTACTTGTGATGGAAAGGATTTATTTCCAGAAATAGAAGTAGATAACATACCTTATGAAGCAAAAAGTTTATTATTGTATGTAGAAGATCCTGATGCTCCTGGATGAGAATTTATACATCTTACGGTTGCAAATATAAAAATAAATCAAGATAAAGAAATAATTAGTCAAGAAACTTTAGAAAAAAGTGTTTTATGAACAAATTATTTCCAAGATTTATGATACAATGGTCCTTGTCCTCCAAAACAAGAAATACATCACTATTATTTTAGAGTATTTGCCTTTGATAAAGAATTAAACTTAAAACAATGATTTTCTTTTGAAGATATGAAAAACGAAATAAACAATAATGCAGAAAATATTGTAGGAAGTGGATATATAATTTGAAAATATGAAAGATAATTAAATACCTAAAATATTACAATTTTATACTAAACTTGCATAAAAATTATCCATTTGTATTTCTCCTACATCTATTTTTTCTCAATCTTTTGTTTTTCAAATTATTTTAATAATATTTTTAGCTTTTATAAATTTTAATTTTTCTATATTTTTATTATAGTCTTTATCAAAAAACTTAACTTTAAAATCTTTTGATAATAAATTTTTAAAATAATTTAATTCTTGGTTGTTTGAATAATTATTTCAATCTATAAAATCATAT
>WFMP01000175.1 GCA_015489035.1 Candidatus Altimarinota bacterium | reverse complement strand
GTATTTAATTATTATAATACTAATGATTTATTGTATTATTTACTAATTTATGAAAAAAATAATTTTAGTTTTAGTTTTAGTTTTATTTTTTTCTTCTTTTTTAGAAGCTTTTTCTAATCCTTTTGCTTCTACAACTGTTAAAACTGATATTTATAATGTTATTAAAAATAAATATGAAAATGAATGAAATGAAATATCATCTAATTGAATATATGCTTTAGCTAAACTTTATAATGTAGATTGATCTTATATTAAAAATATTTTAAATTGAAAACTAATTTATTGTTCTTTTGGTACTCCTAATTTATTAGAACAATTAAATATAGATACTTGAAGTGTGTATCAGAAAGAAGATTATCTTGCTTGTTATAAACAAATAGATAAACAATTTAATAATTATTTGGATACAAAATTTGTAAATAAAGAATTGAATAATTCTTTAGAAGATGAAAATTTGTTAGCAAATTGAAAAGATAATGATGGACCCTATGATTTAGTTATAGATGTTCAAAATCTTAGTAGGGTTTTATTTAAGAAAAAAATGAAAAAAATACCATTTTGAAAAGTTCTTATATGAAAAACTTGAAAAGCTGCAGCAAAAAGTTTATGAATAAGTAAGAAATTATGATTAGATAAAAATAATAACTTTTCAGCTTTAGCAAGTCCTGTAGATTCAGTGAGTCATGTAGCTCCTACAAATTCAATAAATCCTATAGCTTCAGTAAGCTCTGTAGTTCCGACAAATTCTTGAGTTTCTTCAAATCCCGTAGCTCCGACAAATTCTGTAAATAATACAATTTCATCAAGTCCAAATGTTCAAATATGAAATCAATGTTGAAATGGTAATACCAACAATATTAATAAGACAATTAATAATTTAAAAAACATAGACAATTCAAATAATACTAGTATAAATTCTGATATTAATAATTTAAAAAATATAAATAATATAAATAATTTAAATTGAAATAATAGTATTCTAAATAATCAGAAACAAAATAGTTTGTTTGATACTTTTTGATGAAAATGAGACAAATGATGATTTATAGACTGATTCTTCAATTTTAATAATTGATGAAATTGATTGTGAACTTTGTGAAACTGAAAGTGAGGAGGTTGATGATGCGCATGATGAAATAAATTATTAAGTGTTTGTTTTAGGTTAATTCCATCTTGACCAAGATGACCTGTGTGATGAACAACTTTTGTTAATTCTATAGAGGGAGAGATAGATAAGATATGAGATAGTTTGAAGGCTATTAAACAGAGTTTCATAATTCCTGCTTGACATGGAGATGAAGCTTTGGATACAGATTTTGAAAATCTTAAATTTGCTAATATTATGGCTTTTAATATAGTTTTAACATCAAAACCAGTTTTTAATTTTAAAAAAGATAAAAAAACTGAAAAAGAAGCAAATGTAGCAGATACAAGATGTGTTGGTGTTCCTCATAAATTAGCTGTTATGTATTCAAAATTATGAATTGCTTATTGTTTAGATAAATGATTAGATAAAAATAAGTACTTATTTACAAATGTATCTAGTATTAAACCATTTCCTAAACCTAATTTAAAATCACAAAAAAATGATAGTAGTACAGATGGTGTTTATCAAGAAGAAAAAAATTATTCTCAACTTTTATGAAATGTATTGTGATTTACAAAAAGTCTAAATAAACTTATGTGAACTTGGTTAAATTCTTCTATAGCTTTGGAAGCAAAATCAGAATAAACTATGTTTTGACATAAAATTAAATATTTGTAGAATAGAGAAAAGATTTATAAAAAATATAAAAAAAATGAAAAAAATAATAAAAAAACTTATATTACTTATATGATTTTTCTTTGTATGAAGTTTTTTTATTTGAAATAATATTTCTTTTGCTGGAAATCCTGGAGGTACAACTGTTCAAAAAACTGCTGATAAACCTGTAACTGCAGACAGCCATTTATGACTTTATCAGACTTTAGGAAGATCACTTTATACTGTGACTTGGCCACTTATAGTGATAGCAGGGCAGTTTATGGATAATCAGGTTGTTTATGGTAGCTTTGTCGGTATGGATACATTGCTTTGGAAAATATGGAATGTGATGAGAACTTTTGCAAATTATATAATTTGATTGATTCTTATTTTTTCAATTTTTACTTTATTTCTCTGATGAAAATTAGAACAGTTTAATCCTATAAAAATCATTCCACAGCTTGTAATTTCTGCAGTTTTGGTAAATGCAAGTTGGTTTTTGATTTGAGCTTGTATAGATGTTTCAAATATACTTACATATTCCGTGTGAACACTTCCACTCAAAATAGCTTGAAATAAAATGAATAATTTTGAAAATCAAACTATACCAACTTTTTGAATTTCTTTACAACAATGAAATCATCCATTAAAAACTTGAATATATGATAAAAAATCATGAAAAATTTTACCTTTTTGTAGTATAAAAGCTTTAACTTGAGATGCAGGTATTAAAGTTGTTTGAACTACATGATGATGTGTCATGGCTGAAAATATGAAATATTATAAAATATCTAATCCAAAATGAATAATACTTACAAACAAGAAGAAATTATCTAAAGCTTCTTGAGTTAAATTGATTCCATGAACTAAATTTTCTGATATTCAGAAAAAACTTGGGTGAATGACCTGAATTTTATGATCATTGTATGGATCTATTACAAATTTATGAAGAACAGTAAATTACCAGCCTGGTTCATCTACTAGTATGACTATGTGACTTATTTTAAAGTTATTATTTTTGTTCGCATTAGTTATTCCGTTATTTACTTTAGCAGTTTTATTGATAGTTAGAGTAGTTGCTTTGTGGATGTTTATCATAATTTCTCCTATAGTGTTTTTATTTACTTCTGTAAAAAGTTTTGAAAAATTTTTGTGAGAAAAATGAAAATTATCATCATTATGCTGTATGGTGTTTATGCCTGTAATAGTTGTATTTGCTTTGAGTATCTCGTTTGTATTTTTATCTTCTTTGAAAAATATGAATATTTCAAATGAATTTTGAATAACTTGAAAATGAAATAGTGTTTATATTAATGTAGATTGAAATCCGAACAATAAAAATTTGACTTCAAATAATAATATAAAAATGACCTTTAATTTACCTAAGAAAAAAGGAGGTGATTCTGCAATCGATGGATTATTTTTACAGTTATGAAATACATTAGATTGGATAATTAGAAGTATTTTTAGTATTTGATTTATGTGGGTAATTGTGTTTGCAGCACTTAAAAGTTGTAAAATCACATGATGAATTGCCTCTTCTATTCAAAGTTTTTCTCAAAGTATAGCAAAAGCTGCTCCTGTAATTCCAACTTGAATTGCAAGATGACAGAGTGTCTCTTCAATTTGAGCTGAGTTAGATACATTATCTTCTTGGCCTAGATGAAAACAACAAAAACAATATGCTCACTGACTATGAGAATTTATAAATGAGGCTGAAAGAGATACATCTTGAACTTGAGATTCTCATCATATCGCACAAACATCCAAAGCTATTTCAAAGGATTTTTCTTGAGGTAGTATAGTTTCATCTAAATTAAAAACTTTTCATGATAAAAAATATTGAAATGAAAAAGTATCAGACTTGTTAAATCCTAAAAATTCTAAAGAATTGTCAGATGTAGCTGCTTCATTATGAATGACTGCTGGTAAATTAAGGGGAATATTAAAAGATAAAAAATGAACTCAATTATCTTGAACATTGAGAGATAATATGAAATTGATAAAGAAAGAAATGACGTTAAGTGAATTGAAAAAAATATTTACAAAAAATGTTATTAACTGAAGTATTACTCTGTTGCAATTGTCTGATGAAGATAAGACTAATATAGCTGAAATATTTAAAAATAATTGATACCCTTGAATTACAATATGACAAAATGAAAAGTTAGTAAAAGTTTTGAAAGATATGTGATTTACAGATGAAGATATTATTAGATTACTTGCTAATAAGATAACTTGAGGATGAACATCATGAACAACTTGAGTGTCTACTAAAGATATAAATACAATTAAAGCTTTACTTAATTAATATCAGTTTAATGAACTGGTATTTTTTTATAAAAAATCATTTGATTTATAGTGTCTATATCAGTAAATTATAGTCAATTTAATAATGGATTTAATTATAAATTATTTTTTGTGTTTTAAATCTATTAATTATAGTAAAATTTTGACAAAAAAATGAGTTTAGTTATTATAGAGAAAAGGTTTAATTTATAAATTTATGAAGGAATATGTTAAAAAAAATTATATTATTGATTTTAATTCTATCGTTTTGATATACTCAAGCAGCATATTACGAGCCGAATCCAAGTATTCAAAGTTATTTGAATGACGTGACGAATAATTTTGTAAAAATAGTTTCTTATTCTCAAGCAGGTCAAAATGTTCCTACTAGTTTGTTTGCTTCTGTCGCAAATGATTTTTCTGTATTGAAAACTAAATTGCCTCAAGAGGATCCATCTTTTAAAGTAATTTATGAAAAATGTGAAATTACTGCAAATGCTCTTGCAAATTGATATACGAGAGAATTATTAAATACTTTTAATGCTCAATGTTTTTGACCTTGGAAAAGAGCTTCTAGAACAATATTTTCTAAATATAAAGTAATAGCTTGATTAAAAGCTTATCCATCTAGTTGAAATGCTCCTTTGACTGTTACATTTGATGCAAGATCTTCTAGAGACCCGTCAAATAGGACTATACCAATCAATAATTATTATTGGTATTATACTAATTCAGCAGGTCAAAAGATTTTTATGTGACAATGACCATTGATAAAATATACATTTGAAACTCCTAATTCTTATGTGGTTCATCTTACTGTTAGGAGTGTTAATAAGAAATCTCAATGAATTTTGGATTGATCGGCAAGTACGGTGATTACTGTAAATCCACCTATAGCAAAAATTAATTTATATGTAAATTGAATTAGGGCAAATATTAATTCTTATGTAAAACTTTCATCTGAAGAAGGGAAGAAATGAGTTTTATTTGATGCATCTTGAACAACACCGACTTGAGATACAAAAATAGTTTCTAGTACATGGGAAGTAAAAAGACGTTGAAGAATTATATATAAAAATACTATTCCAGATTATCCTGGAGCTATAAGGATTAAGTTACCTGAAAATGGATTCTATTTTATAAAAATTATTGTAGTAGATAATACAGGAAAGGAAATATCTAAAACTTATAAAGTTATTGTATCAAATCCTGTCGCACTAGTTAGAGTGTATCCTAAAATAGGTGATACTTCTACTAAATTCAAAATAGACGGATGAAGATCATATTCAGTCAATTGAAAAATAAAAACTTATAAATGGACTATAGTTTGACCTAATTGAAATAGAATATTTACTTCTGAATGAGAAACTTCTTTTTCTTATAAATTTAATTTGCCAGGAATATATTCTATAAAATTAGAAATAGAAGATGTGAATTGAAATAAAAATAGTGATACTTATAAATTATTAGTTTCTTCTACACCTCCTGTGGCAAACTTTATTTATAAAACATATGATAATTGGGCAAAACCTTCCACATTTATTTTTGATGCAAGTTATTCTTATGATGTAGATACTAAATATGGAGATAAATTATCTTATATTTGGAATATTTCAAATAAAAAATATGTTAAAACTCAACTTATAAATTGATGAGAAAAAATGATAGCTCAATTTAATAAAAAATGAGTATATAATATTACTTTAACCGTAAAAGATAAATATTGAAAATATAACTCAATAACTAAAAAAATAGTAGTTAAATCAACATTAAGACCAAAAATTTCAATAAATCCTAATTATACTATCCTGTGAAATCCAATATGAATAAGAATTTCTACGAATAAACCGGTAGCATACTATGAATATTATTATGGAGATTGAGAAATTAGCAAAACACAATCTGATTTTATGGAACATACTTATAAAAAAGTTTGAGTATTTACTTTAAAAGTAAAGGCTTTTTCTATAGATTGAGGTAGTAATTCTATTACAAAAAATGTTTTTGTTGGACAAAGATGATACCCATTAGCTATTTATAAAATATATAAATGAAATAATCAACAATTACCTTCTACATATTGTAAAGTTAAAAAACAAAATTCTACGTGATTTACATTTGTTAAAGCATACAAAATTCCAAGACAACAATTATTTACTATAGATGCATCAGATTCTGTGAATTGACAATGAAATAAGAGTCTTTTAGATATTTATTTTCAAAAAGCCAATAGTTCAGAATATATTTCTAAATCTGTATTGTGATTAAAATTTGATGAATTGGGTTGTACAAAAATTAAATTGAATGTTAAAGATTTATCTACAAATAAATTAGATACTAAATCTATATATTTTAAAGTTGTAGATGCACCTCCAGTTATTAAATGAATTTCGATGTTTTTCCCACAATATTGATGACAACAGTGATGATGATCGTTTAAGCCCAATATTTGACATTCTAATGTTCCCAAAAATTTATTTACGAAATGATTCGATCCATTATTAGTTAAATTGGAAGCAAAATGAGTTTATGATCCAGATTCTCCCTTTATAGATTATTATAAATGGTATTATTATAGAAAATGAGATAGAGCAAACCTAATAAATGTGAAAATAACTCCTTATAATATTGCACAAATTGTTTTTGCATTGCCGAAAATACCTGGAACATATATATTTTGAGTTGATGTATGTGATGTTAATTGAAAATGTACAAATTCAGAGAAATATTTACATGCTGAACCTACCGTGAATATCCCTCCTAGTGATTCTAATCCTAATTATCCACAAGTTAATTCTGTTAGAGTAGATTATAATTGAATTAAATGAGTTTGAGAGGTAAATATATGAGATAAAGTTAATATACATGTAAATACGACAATTTTATCTAGTAATCCAGATTTTCAGGCATCTAGAACTATTGAATACGATTTTAATGATGATTGAAAATATGACTTAATAACTAAAAAAACTAATGTTACTCATATTTATAAAAAACCTTGTGTCGATGCATTTTGACATGTAGAAAGATGTAAAGTAAAAGTTAAGGTTATTTATAGATGATATGCTTGAATATGATTTTCATCGCCTTTTATAGTAAAACAATGATTAAGACCATTGGTAGATTTAAATGTTAAATGAAAAAATTTAATATTTAATGATATGTCTTTGTGAAATATTTATAAAAAAAAGTTGTGTTTTGATATTAGAAACTGTATAAGACACAAACGTGATTATTTATTCACTCAAAAAAAATATTGATACGTACATTATTCTACTACATGACAAAAATTATTATTATTTGAATTCAAAGATAAATATTGAAATAAAAAACTTTTAAAAAAGAGATTAGATATAAAAAATGATATATCTTGATCTTTATTGCTTACTTTGCCTAAGGCTGTTAAACATTGAAATAACTATAATATAACGGTTGCTTGAATGTACAAAAATTCTATTATTTTCTACTATAAATCTAAAAATAAAAATTGTTATATTGATAAAAATATTAGTGTAGATACTAATGGAGATGGAAATACGACAGACGATAAAGATTTGATCTGTAATAAAATATACAAATTAACTTATAATTTAGGATTACCAAATGTATGATTACTTATCCATGATGGAAAGAAATTAAAAAAGGTTAATGTAGTTTTTTCTAATATCCAAGTCTCATTACCTAATAGATATAAAAAAGACTATGAAATCTTACAATGACTAATTTATAAATATTCTTGAAATTCATCTAGTAAAATAATTTATTTAGTTAAACTTTTATCAGATTTATCAAATAATTTAACTGATAAATCCGATAGGGCTTCTATATTATTAGAATTACATGATATTGTAAATAAATGAATTGCTGGATTAAATTCTAATGATATTACAAAAATAAAATCTGTTATAAACTCCTTATCTAATGCAGCTATAAATGCTGCTTTCTCCGATGGAAATACTACAGTAAGTGATAGTATATCGAGTATAGAAATGTATTTTGGAGATAATAATAATCAAATAAATACTCTACTGGATAGTTTAAAAAATACGACAAATAGAGTAAAAAGAAAAGAAATATTGCAAAAAGTAATGAATTTATGATTAAAATATCATAAAAATGGTACTATAGATGATGAAACCTTACAATTAATGAAAGGAGATATATGCACTTTATTACAATATTATGAAATACCTTCAAAAGCTTGTTGAACTTGACTGAAATCTAACGATGTTAAGATAGCTTCTACATGAATAAATATTTTAAAAATAGTTGGTATATTTTTACTTGTAATATTTGTAATATTTATAATAATTATTGTTGTATTTGTAATTAAAGCAAAAAAGGCTAGAGAAGAAAATGAAGAAGATGAAGAAGATGAAGAAGATGATAAAAATGATAGTTAAAATAATTAAAATATTTATTTTAGAATATAAGATAATATAACATGAAAAAAATATCTTTTTGAGATATATGGGATGAAATACAGAAGGTAAGGGAAATAAAATGAAACCAAAAAGCAATTGAACTTGCAAATTATTATATATGAAAAGATCCATTCGAAATACAGTCTTATTTGCAACTTATGGATATATATTATGTTATGTGAGATTTAGAAAAAGCTGAAAAACCAGTAGATTTTATTTTATCTCAAAAAATTTCGTCTGATATGTTGGATTTTAGCTTGATGTTTTATATTAAAGCAGTTTTATTGTCTGAAAGGACTCAGTGGGATGAAGCTAAAAAATATATTAAGTTAGCATTAAAAAAATCAGACAATATTGAATATAAAAGACTTCTTGCAAGTATAGAATTTTGGTCTTGAAATAAAACAAGAGGATATGAACTTTTACAAGATATTATTGATGAACATATTTCTGATGCAGACATCTTGCTAGATGGTGTCACTATGGCATTATCATTAAATAAGAAAGAAGATGCTAAAAAATATGTAGATTTATATTTTAAAAATAAAAATAGTATAAGTTTTTTTTCTAAGAGTAAATCATATTATGATAAAAAAATGGTAGATTTTAAAACTATTTTATTTGATGATTCTGAATTATGATAAATTCTATAAAAGTTTATAATTGAGATTATATAGAGAGATGAATTTTATGGTATATTATAGTTTTTTCTGTAATTACATTTTTTGTGTTATTCTCTTTTTTAAAATGATGAATTATGTGAGCTATTTCCGTTTTGTTTATATTTTTGGTTATAATAGTCTCATACATAATATTGTATCTTATGTCTTTAAAAAAAACAGAAATTCAATTGTATGATTGATATTTTATAGTGTGAGATAGAACATATCCATTTGATGAATTACAATGATTTAATGCTGAGTTATCAAATAAATGAGAAATATTAAATTTTATTTTAATCCCTACAAAAACATTGTACCCTCTAAAATATAAATTAATAGATTCTCAAGATGAAGCCAAAAATTTTATTTCAGATGTAATAAAGTTGTGATTACCAATATATGCTGATTATGAAGCTGAAAAAATGTATAAAATAATTAAATATTTAAAATTATGATAAAAAAATTGACAAAAATAAAAATAATACTAAAATAAAAACATAAATATTTAAAACATAAACAAAAATAAAAAAATGACACAAACAAATGATAAGAAAACTTCAGATCAAAACCAAACATCTTGAAATGATACAAATGTAAATAGTGATATAGATTTGGATGATATGGATTTCGATATAGATTTATGAGATTTAGACGATGTAGATTTAGATTCTGAAATATGAAAATCTTCTATTTGAAAAAATGTAGATGAAGAACCAAAAGAAGAAGAAACAAATGATCTAGCAATAGATATGGATGAAGAACCAAAAGAAGAGGAGACAAATGATCTAGCAATAG
>WFMP01000174.1 GCA_015489035.1 Candidatus Altimarinota bacterium | reverse complement strand
GAGTTTTAATTTGATCATTAAGTAATTTTTTTAATAATTCAAAAGCCAAATTTTTATGTTTCATTCATTTAACTTCATCAAGAAATTCTTCTGATAACACAGAAATATCAGGTTTTTCCATTCATGCCATAGAAAATAAATCCATAACTTCTGCTCACACAACAGCTCAAGAAACTATTTGTCTTATTGCATTTTCATATTCTCATTTTGATTTTGTACCAGTATCTCAACCTCATGAAGTTTCAAATTTCATTATTCAAGCTTTAATTCAAGTAAAAAATCAAACTTCATCTCTTATTTTTTCAGCTTCATCTGATGGCATTGATATAGAAAATGCATACATCAATTCTGTAACAGCTTTTAAATATCTTTTTTTACCATCTTCTAATCATAAAATATGCTCTAATGCTCATGAAAATATTTCTGTTCTTTCACTAGGATTTCAATTAAAATAAGTATTATAATCATAATTATGAAACATATCTTTCACTATAATATATTTTTCTTTCATCAAAGCAGTTGCTTGCTCAATAGGTGTTACATCTTGAATATCTCAATCCTTTTTATTATCAGTATAATAACTTAAAGCAGATTTTAACTCTGAAGCTATTCAAATATAATCTACAATTAATCAAGCTTGTTTATCTTTATAAATTCTATTAACTCTAGCAATTGCTTGCATAAGATTATGATCTTTCATAGGTTTATCAATATACATTGTATGCATATTTGGAACATCAAAACCAGTCAGCCACATATCTCTAACAATAACAAGTTTTAATTCATCTTTTGGGTCTTTCATCCTTTTTGCAAGATTATCTCTTGCCTGTTTATTTCTAACATGAGCTTGAAAATTTTCAGGATCAGCTGCACTTCATGTCATTACAACTTTTATAACTCACTTATTTTCATCATCATTATGCCAATCAGGTCTAAGTTCTATAATATAATTATATAAATCTACAGCTATTCTTCTACTCATAGCCACAATCATTGCTTTCCCATCCATAACTGAATTTCTTTTTTCAAAATGTTCTACAATATCTTTGGCAACTAATTTTAATCTCTCTTCAGATCAAACCATTGCTTCTAATTTAGCCCATTTAGATTTCATTTTTTGTTTAGTAGATTCTTCTTCTGCTTCTGTTAATTCTTCAAAATCTTTATCTATTTTTGGTTTTTTTGATTCATCTAAATTTATTTTTGCAAGTCTAGCTTCATAATAAATAGGCACAGTTGCATGATCTTCAACTGCCCTTCAAATATCATAACTATCAATAGTTTTTCAAAATACATTTTCAGTATTTTTATCTGTCATAGCAATTGGAGTACCTGTAAAACCTATAAAAGTTGCATTTGGCAAAGCATCTCTTAAATATTTTGCAAAACCATATTTTATTTTATCTTCAGTTACTTTTGCATTCATTCAATATTGGGTTCTATGAGCTTCATCAGCAATTACAACAATATTTTTTCTATCACTTAGCATTGGATATTTTTCCAAATCTGAAATAGAAAATTTTTGAATAGTAGTAAAAACAACTCAACCAGAAGCAACTTTTAATAAATCCATTAAATCATCTCAATTTTTTGCTCTTACTGGTTTTTGTCTAAATAATTCAGCACTATTTGCAAAAGTAGTAAATAATTGTTCATCTAAATCATTTCTATCAGTAATAACTACAACTGTTGGATTATTTAATTTTCTAATAATTCATCCAGCATAAAACACCATTGAAAAACTTTTTCAACTTCATTGAGTATGCCAAACTACTCATCATTTTTTAGTTCCAGTATTTACTGCTTCAACTGTAGATTTTATTGCTTTATTTACAGCATAATATTGATGATATGCAGACAATATTTTAAAACTATCATTTCCATCACTTTGAAATAATATAAAATTTGAAATAATATCAACCAATCTTTCTTTTACAAAAACTCATTTAATAAGACATTCTAATTGTCTAAACTCAGAACATTTATCATCACCATTAGTAGATTTCCAAGACATAAACCTGTCCATATTTGCAGTCAAACTTCATATTTTAGCTTCTGTTCAATCTGAGATAATAACAAGTTCATTATAATAAAACAATTTTTCAATATCATTTTTATATGTTTGTATTTGATTATATGCCCCAGCAATAGTTG
>WFMP01000173.1 GCA_015489035.1 Candidatus Altimarinota bacterium | reverse complement strand
GCAAATAAAACTATCATGTCAAAATACATAAAAAATATGTTTGGTTTTAATTTAGAATTAAAATGAAATACAGATTTGTTGAATAAAGTAATATCAAATCAAACAGATATTTCAAAAGATCCAATTAATTCAGAAGATTTGAAAGATACTAGTAGTTTTTTACAAAATTATGTTTATGAAACTTTTTATAAGCAGGGTGATAAAAATTCAAAACAGTTTTTAGAAAAAAATAATTTGAATATATATGATTTATATAATAAACCAGTAAGCTTTTCACAAAGATTTGTTCAAGGAATGAAAAAACAGACAAATATGTGATGATTTCAGGCTGATTTTGATAGATTCAAATTAGATTTGAGCTGATTATGAGAAGAATATTTTGATAAAAATTTAATTAAGAAAAACAAAGAAGAAGTAGATGATAGATGAAGAGATGGTTTTAATAAAAAAGAAAATTGAATATTTTCAGCTATAAAAAATAAGGTAAAAAATGTTTTTAGTTAAGTTTTTTATAACTTATAAAATTAATATTTTGAACAGGAATTTATAGGATTAACAGAAAGTCCGGACTTTGTATTTGTGAAATAGGATTGTAGTATGAAATGATTTATAAATGATGAATTATGAATTAATTTATCATTCCTGAGAAGACGGGAATCTACAGCTAAATAGTCCCTGGACTTAAGGTTGTCATTTGTAATAAAAATAAGATTATTTATGTATGTCTATCTTGTAGAGTCCAGGACATGCTAAGACTTTAAAAAAGGAGTAGATCTTGAAACAACTAATGCTATGCTGAGCTTGATTCAGTATTAGGATGACAAATAAAAAAAATGAAAAACCCTGGAACAAATCCGAGATTAGAAGATTAAAATAAAAAAATTAAGCTATTTTTACAATATAAATTTCCTTTGAAATTTTTCTTACTGAATTTGGTTTGAAAGTTTTAATTTTCTTTCAGCCATATTTTTTTTTAAGTTCAAACACAAATTGATCAAATCAAGGTCCCATAAAAATTTTGATTACAAATTTTCAATTTTCTTTCAAAAAAGTATCATAAAGTGGTAGAGTAGATTTAATAAGTTCTAAACTTCTAATACTATCTATATCTTTAAATCAAATAGTGTTTGGTGCCATATCTGAAGTAATAATATCTAGTTTTTCAATGTTGTGTGTTTTCAAAATGTCTTTTACTTTTTCAATGTCTGTAGCATCTTGAACGTAACAATAAGTTTTTTTTAGATTAAGTTGAGTAGCTTTCAAATCTAATCCAATTATTTTACTTTTCGAAGCTGTAATTTTGTCTAAATATTGCACCCAACTTCCTGGAGCACACCCAATGTCAAGGATATTTAGATTTTCTTTTTTATGAAACAACTTAAATTTTTTATCTATTTCTTCTAGTTTAAAAATACTTCTTGCTTTGTATCATTCTTTTTTTGCTTTTTTGAAATAGAAATCTTGCGGATCAAACATAGGGATAGAATTACAAGATAAAATAGGATTATAGGATAAGTCCGGACTTAAAATTTAAATACTTTTTCTAATTCATCAAAGTTTTTTATCAATATTTTTTTTCATGGAATATCTTGTATAGCTCCATCATTTATACTTATAAGAGTTTTTCACAATTTTCCAACTTGATAATTAACAATTCAAAAACTTTCTTTTGTTAGATTAATGATAGCTTGAGAGTTTTCAATTATATTTCGATAATCATCCTTTGTATCTGCTATGTGTCAAATAAATTTTATGTTTTCTTTTGCTATGTTTTGTAAATATTCTCTATCTGGACCATCTCACATAATAACTAATGGTAGTCATATTTTGTTAAAAACTTCTATAATTTTATCTAAATGTTTTACAAATTTTACAGTTCTTCATGCAAATAAGTAGTAATTTTTTTCTAAATCATATTTTTTGAAAACATCTATTTTCTCATAATTTGGGATTTCTATTTGAGGAAATATAACTTCTCAAGTTTGAATTCAGTAAGTTTGTTTTGCAAGTTCTTTCGTATAGTTTGAGTTAAAATATATTTTATCAAATTTTGTATATTTTTTATCTCGTATTTTTAGATATTTTGATGATGTTTTAAAAATTATTTTTTTTATTCATGTAAATTTATTTTTATATTCATCATGGTGTGACCAGATATATTGCATAGGTGAGTGCAAATATAATATTTTAAGTTTATTGCTATTTATATTTTTTCAAATTGCAAATGATGAGATTATTAAAATATCTGGATTGTATTTTTTTATTTTTTGAGAAAGTATTTTTGTAAAAATAGAGAATAGTGGAAGTAGATTTCTATAATATTTTGAAATATTTTTTCAACTTAATACTGAATTTATTTTTAGTTTTGTAGGATTTGGAAAATTGCTAGAATGAAAGTTTGTAAATATTTCGGCTTGTATATTATTTGTATCTCAAAATTGTTTTAAATCTTGGTATATTTTTGATTCTTTATTTTGAGTTATGACATCTTGAACAATATCAAAAAAGACTTTTTCTGCTCAACCTGGAGAAACTAACCAATCGTGGATGAAAGCTATTTTCATAATTTAAAATTTATAATAAATTGGAATATGTTATTTATAATTATTAGTATTTATTTTAAAAGTGAAAAAATAGGATAGAAGAATTTGAAGAAGATAACAAGATAGGTCCGGGATGACACAAATAAATAATAAAAGATTTAAAATAAGTAGTATCTTTCATTTATTTTTTATTATTAAACAATATAATTTTAGTATGAAAAAAACTAACCAATAAAGGTTAGTCTAAACTAAATATGTAGTTTTAATTAGTTAACAGCTTTTTTGAATTCTGTACCAACTTTGAAACCAACAACATTTCTAGCAGGTATTTGAATTTTTTTGCTAGTATCTTGAGGATTAACACCTTCTCTAGCTTCTCTATGAGATAATTTGTAAGTACCGAATCCTTGAATTCTTACTTCTTTATCTTCTTTTACACCTTCCATAACAGTTTCTGTAAAAGCATTTACAAATTCACCAGATAATTTTTTACTTTCACCCAATTTTTCAGCAATTCTTGCTATTAATTCTGTTTTTGTCATTTTAACAAATAATGATATAAAATATTACAATTAAGCTGTAATCAGCTCTACAACTACTATATAAAGTTTTTAATCTATTTCAAGACTTTTTTAAAATTAAATAAATTCATTAAATAAGCCTTATTTACTGTGTTTTCTTGAATATTATTAAATTATTTTAAAATTGCTTGTAGTAAATTTTTAATATTTTTTATCATATTTACTGAAAGATAGATGTATCAAGCATAATCTATTATTTCAAAACTTTCAATTTTTTTTCCTATTAAAGAATATTTAATAATAAATTTTCATGATGGTAATTCTAAATTTGCAATATAATCATTTTCACTTATTTCTTCTGTTTTTAGAGAAATATTTCATCTATTTATTTTAGTGTTTTTTTCTTGTTTAAATAATTGAAGTTGTTGCATATTTGTATTAAGTTTTATTTTAAAGGTAAAGAAAAAAACTACTTTTGCAGTCTTTGATATGT
>WFMP01000172.1 GCA_015489035.1 Candidatus Altimarinota bacterium | reverse complement strand
TAATTTTGAGATATTTGAAAATAATTTAATCATCAGCCTCATCATCAAGAATTACAAGAACTAGAACAAGAACCACTTTTTTGAACTCATCAAGTACAATTCCCTACTTTTTGCCATATTCAATTACAAGAAGCTGAACATTTCCAATTTAGATCTATACAAGTAAATATTATTTTATAATTAATTGGTTCAACTCATTTTTCTAAATAAAAATATGAAACATAATGATGAATTGAAACTCATTCAAACAAGTTATTTCAAGAATAATCATTATTAAGTTTATCTAAAATTTGATTATCAAACCAATTTAATCCATTTTTCTTTATCTCATCATACAAAGTTTCTCAACTATTTGTAGTATTTTTTCATAAATCAATTCAAATATCTAATTTTCAATAAAAAGCTTTATTCGCAATATTTTCAATAGTTTTAAGTTCATCATCATAAGCCATAATCACTCATTCATCTATAATGTCTGAAATTTTCTTTACAAATTTTTCTCAATTATAATCTTGTCTAGCCCATAAAGGTTTTAAAGCTACCTGATTTATCAAATTATATTTATTTGTATTTTTTTCTATCAATTTCAACATTGATAAAAACTTATCATAAACTTCTTGTTTATAAACTTCTTGATCAAGTTGCAATCAAACAAATTTAGCATTCGGGTATCTTGTATTATAATCAGCAACAGATTGTACAATATCTGAAACTTTTTCATAATTATCTAAATTATTTGGATCATCATTTATATAATACAATGCATAAGTAGAAACTCATAATTGATTTAATCTTGTTAATAATTTTGAAAGTCATTGTTCATTATAAAGTTTATGTTTTGAATACAAGCTATCCCAATTTCATTGTAAACTTCAAATAAAAAGATAAACTTTTTTAATATTATTTGTTTTTACAAAATTTACCAAATTATCTTGTTGTGTTCCACTATCATAAAGATATTTCCGAGACATTTTTCAATTTAAAACATTAGAAAAAGAAGTTTTCCATACCCAAAGTCATTTTCAAGATGGAATAGTAAAATTTAATTTCTTTTTACACTTTATTTTATCAAAACTATCTAATCATTTTCTATAATCAGCACCTAAAAATCATTTTTCTTTTATAAAATCATAATATTTACAAACTAAATTATTATCTCAAGAAATATAATCGATATCAAAAACTTGTTTTCAAGCTTGTTTTACTTTATTTAAATATTGCAATTGCCATTTTTTATCTGTATCAGTTCTTTCTTTATTTTTGTAAGAAAACAAATCTTCTGTGAGTTGTCAATTTATCAAATCTAAATATCAAGTATTTTCTACAAGTTGAAGTCATCCATTTGGAATTATTGCAAGATAATCTCATAAATGTTTTCTAATTTTTCAAACGAAATCTACCATTTTCTGATCATAATCATTTCAAGTTCCATTCCACATTCGATAAGAATATGTATCAAGAGTATCCAAAACTACTCAATCATATCAAATATTTTTTATTTTATCAATTTCATTAAAAACTATATTTTGCCATCAAGTAAGCCGATATTTTACATAATAACTGTTCCAATCAATATTTTTTTCACCTAACCAAGAAGGAGAATTATTTGTAAGTTTTCAATCAGAATTTACCCAATTAGATTTCCAATAGCTTCTATAAGGTTCAGCTTCTCAAATACTCAGATATGCAATTATTATATTTCCATTTTGTTTTAATTGTCAAAGTTGTCATCAAGTTAATTTACTATCTTCTGGATCTACAAAAATTATTGTTCAACTTAAATTTTTTAATTGATTAAATTTAGCATTTTGTAATTGATAATGAAAATTCTTTTTTGAAAGTAAAGTTTTGTCTATAATATTTTGAATTTCTCAACTTCAAGACCTATGTCAATTTTTTTTAACATATTTATCTTGTGCTTTACAAAAAGGATTATACATTCATTTTCAAGCAATTTTATTTTCATCATCTATTTGTTTATAAACTCAAGAAAAAGTTTGATTTTCATACTTATAAAAATTTGCAAGTCATTGTTTTAAAATTGAATATCAATAAGTTCATGTATAAGTTAAACTATTTTCATTTCACAAGTTTATAAATCTTAATTTCCTTCAATATTTACCTACACTTTTGGCTAAACTATCTTTATAAAATCAATATTTTTTTCATTTAACTAATTTTTCTACCGCAAAATGACTTGCTGACACTCAACATCAATAATATTTATAATCCTTAATTCATCAAAAAAGATATTTTTCTGGAGTATCCATTCACAAGATTCTAACTTTAAAAGCTGTTCATCAAGTAGAAGCATAAACAGTATCTCCATCTATTATTTTTGTAACTGTTCAAGTAAAATCAAAAATAGGTTGTGCATAAGAAAAAGAAAATAACAAAAATAACGTAAACAAAAATAATATTTTTTTCATATTTAAATAATAATAATAAATTTATCTTTTAAAATAGTTTTTATATAACCAAAGTCAATATAAAAAACAGAGTATCACTACTCTGCTATAATCTTTACCCTGCACAAGATTCACATTTTTCTACTTCAAGAGACATACTTCTTACATAATAAACTGTTTTTAATCATTTTTTCCAACCATCTAAATAGTAAGAATACAAATCAGCTGGGCTTACTTCCATAGGATTTATAATCCATTCAAAAGAAATACTTTGATCTATCCATTTTTGAATAGTTGAAATAATATCTATTACTCCAGGCATAGAAGTATTTACATATTCTTTGTAATACCAGAAATTCTCCTTACTCAAGTTTGGTGCTACATTCACTGTAGGTGCCACAGAATTTGTTTCTACAAAATATTTTTTATAAATTGGTAGTAATCAAGCTGTTGTTCCTATAACTGCTGCAGTAGAAGTATTTGGAGCTGGTGATTGATGATAAGCAAATCTTGTTCAGTTCTTTTTCATTTCTTGGATTAAAACAGACCAATCTGATGCATATTCAGAATTATTTTTAAACCAATTTTCGTCTTTTCCAAATAAAATTCATTTTGACCAATCTGATCATTCAAATAATTCATAATGTCATCTTTCTTTGGACAAATCAACAGAAGCTTTCAAAGTATAATAAGCATATTGTTCAAATAATTTATCTACATGTTCTACAGCTTCAGGACTATCATATCTTACTTTTGCTTGAGTAGCTAAATATTCAGATAATCACATATATCACACACCTACAGATCTATATTTCATAGCAGTAAGTTTTGTTTCCTCTACAGGATAAAAATTCATAGTAATTACATTATCCAAAATTCTCATTGTAATATTGTGAACATCTTCAATATCATCTGTAATGGGATTAACTTTTGCAACATTTATAGATGCTAAATTACAAACTACTGTATCACCTGGTTTATACTTTATATTTACCAATCCATCTTTAGTTTCTTCTTCTATAAATTTAGATTCAGATGTGTTTTGTATAATTTCTGTACAAAGTTGAGATGAATAAACATTTCAAACATGCTTATTTGGGTTTAATTTATTTGCTGTATCACGGAAAAATACATAAGGCATACCAGTTTCTACTACAGTCTTCAAAAATTGTTTAAAAATGTCTTTTGCACTTACAGTTTCTTTTAATTCAATACTATCATTATTTTCAAGTTCTACATATAATTTCTCAAATTCTTCTCAAAAATGGTCTTCAAGTTTTGTTCATAAAATATCTCTTACTTCTTTTGGATCAAATAATGTCCAATTTCAATTTTCTATTACTCTATTCATAAATAAATCTGGAATACTTACGGCCGGAAACACATCAAAAGCCTTTCTTCTAATATCTCAAGTTTCAGTTTGCATTTCAAGAAAATCTAAAATATCCAAATGCCACATATCTATAGTAACTGAAATAGAACCTGCTCTTGCTCACAATTGATTTACCGCAATTGCTGTATCATTCATAACTTTTATCCAAGGCAAAGTTCCACCAGAAACTCATTTAGTTCATCTTATGCTTGCTCTTTTTGCTCTTATATGCCCAAGATAACTTCAGATTCATCCACCAAATTTTGAAATTTGAGCCATATTTTCAATACTATGGTAAATAGCTCTTAAATCATCGTCTATATTAAACTTAAAACAAGAACTTAATTGATGAAAATTTGTTCTAGCATTCAACAATGTTGGTGTTGGTAAAGAAATTTTTCATTTTGAAGTATATTCATAAATTTTTTGAGCAATTTCCAATCTTCTATTTCTAATCCAAGGATTTAATAAAACTTTTTCTGATAATTGTAAAATATCTTCTAATGTTTTGTTTGAATTATTTATAATTTCCCAATCTGATTTAGATATAGAATTTATAAATTTTTCTAATTCTAAATTATCTAAACCACCATTTACTCTTATTTCTTCTTTTTTAACTTTCAATAAATCAAGTCATTCAGGTATTGCTAAAAATAATGCAGCAGACATATACATTTGTTGAGGTAATTCTTTCACTACCTTATTTGGATTTAATAAATATCTTTTTTTATACATCAAAACTGTAGTATATCCATATTCAAAATCTCTTTCTGCTTGTATCATTTCTCAAGCATTCAAAATATCCTCTTCAGTATAAAATCTTTTATAATTCTTAAAATATAATCAACTTTCAATGTAATCATTTACTAATTCTAAATAACTTTCTTTTGTATATAAATCATCAATTTTAATATTTCTATTTTTTGAAGATTGTTTATATAAATTTAACAAATCAAGTCTTCAAGCTATTTGTTGCCAAAATGTATTTTCTATTGATATTTTATCTACTGCAGATTTTAATGAAATTCTTGAAATTTCTTCAGTTTTTATATTATTTATCAAATATTTTTTTAATTCTTCTTCAAATTCTTCAAATTTACATTCTGGTAAATCAAAAGCTATTCTATCAAAAAGTTTTTTTATTTTCTTAATATTAAAATTTTGTTCTGAACCATCTTTTTTTGTTACATTTATTTTATATTTTTTATCCAAAGCAATTTCTTTATTTTCACAATGAGCTTTTCATCTATACAAAATATAAGATTTGGCAACATCATATTCATTTAATGCTATCAATGATTTCTCGACTAAATCTCATAATTGTTTTGTAGTAATTTTTCAATCTTGTAAAAATTCTTCAGCATTAAGTTTAAAAATATCTATTACTTCATCAATTTTGGTAGGAGCTTGATTAACTGATTCATAAGTTTTTGAAAGTGAAATTCTTAATTTTCAAGAATCAAATTGTTCTTCAATTCCATTAGATTTAATTACTATTATTTTCATATTTTAAGGTTGTTAATTTAATTAAAATAATTTTTACAATTCATCAAGAAATTTTTGAAAATCCTCCTTGGTCTGAAATCAATAATAAACACTTGCATAACGAATCGAAGCTACGATAGATATTTGTTTCAATCTATCAATTACATCTTTTCATATTCTTTTGGTAGTAATTCATTGTTTATTTTTCATCCATTCAAATTCCAGATCTGAAAGCATCTTTTCTATCTGTCAAATATCTATATTTGTTTTGTTTATTGCTTTAATTATAGATTTCTCAAGTTTATTTCTATCATATGGAACTTTTTCATTATTTGATTTTATCACCATAAATCTTGTGATAGATAATCTTTCGTAAGTTGTAAATCTATATTCACATTGTTCACACTCTCTTCTCCTCCTAGTTTCTTTTCCATCTTCAATATCTCTTGAATCTATAACTTTCGTGGAACTATTACATTTTGGACAAAGCATAATAAAAAATAGTGAATTATAAATATACTATATATTGTAGTCTATCAAAAACTATAACACTATATATAGTAAATTATTTTTATTTTTCAAATAGTTTTTTTATAATTTTTAAAGTTAGCTCTTCTTGACTAATTCCAGACTTTGCTAAAGTAAAATGGTAATTATACTTTTTTAACAAGATATCATTATTTAAAAAATCAGCTCACATACATTCCCATAAATAAATATTTGTTCAGTTTTCTAAATAAGACCAAAAATTTGAATATAACTCTATTTTTCATTCTAAAAAGTTTACAATATCCTCTAAATAATAAGTTTCATTATATTTTTCATCAACATTTTTTACAAACTCAAAATTTAAGCTTCACAAAGTCCATACAAAATACCCCAAAACATTATCTATAGAATCTTTTAACTGAATTATATATTTTCAATTATTATCTAAAGCTAAATTTTTTAAATTAGCATCTATCCTTCATAATTGATATGGTAAAAATCTAGTATTTAAGTAATTCTCTATATCTTTTAAATAATCCTCTTTTCATATCTCTAGTAAAACTGGTTCTTTTTTCAAATTTCTTCTAAAATCTACAGTTAAATCTTGTTCATCTTTATAATATTCTCAGTCTAAATATGGTATTTTCTCTACTTTTTTTAAATTTCCATTTTCAAATACATATCTTCACATCCATTCATATTTTTTGTCTCAAATCTGTTCTCAAACTTTATTTAGAGCATACATTGGATAATCTATTCAAAAATCATTTGATATCTCAGTTTCGAGTTTAATATTTTCATCCAAACTCATAATTTGTAATTTCAAAGCATCAACTCAAAATTCTTTAACTGGAAAAATAATTCACTGCCCTATAAATCACCTTACAAATCAAGATAAATTATAAATATTTGATTTTACTCAAGCATCTTCCATTTCAGAAATATTATTGTAATGTTCATAAATTTCTCAAACTCTTTTTTGTTTATATTCATTTACAAATTCCTCTCTATTTTCTTTAGGAATATCTACTATCTGTAAATTTCATTCTAATTCATTTCTAGTTGATAAATACAATCTAGTTTTATAATCTTTTTCAGTAAATAATTTATAGACTTCTCCAATTCATTCTTCAAAATCTCAAGGAATAATATCAATTTCAGAAAACACAATTTCTTCATCATTTCTTACAGACAAAGTCATCACATCAGCTTCATTTGTAATAGAAATATCAGGAAAAATATATCATCTTACAATAACTCCATTTATTTCATAATCTTCCTTATTTTTTAAAATTTTAATATCACAATCCAACTCACTTATGAATAAATCCTTTGTAAAGGCTAAAGTTTCTGGTAATAGTAAGATAGGTTTGTTTTTTAATTTAGAAAAAATATTTATCAAACTGTAAGGATCCAAATGGTCCATATGAGAATGAGAAATAAAAACAGCATCTACAGTTTCTAATAAATCATAATTTACATTTATAATAGGATTTCTCTGCATAAGATCAGCAACAGAATAAGAACTTAACCAAGTATCTGATAAAATTTTTACATTTTCTCATTTATTGTTTTTCATATCTATCAAAACTTCTGAATGTCCAAGATAATCAATTATCATTTTAAGTATTTTAAGTTTATAAAAAACTTTACTATAATTTTATAAAAAAATAGTAATTATTTACAAGAAAAAATATTCTTTTAATTTGATTTTTTTAAAAAAAAGTATAATATAGATGATACAAGTATATTTTTATGTATATATTTGATGAAATTAATTTATTAATAAATAAGAAAAAATGTTTAAAAACAAAAAGATGAAAAAAGCCTTTACACTTGTTGAAATGATGATTGTAATAATTATTATTGGTATATTAATGGCGGCTTTGTTACCTAAATTACAATGAGCCCAGCAAAGAGCTAGAGATGTTGCTAGAAAAGCAAACCTTTCTACATTGAATACTGCATTATTAATGTATTTTAATGATAAAGGTATTTATCCAACATGATCTTGTGTAAGTGATATATCAAGTGATTTGGTTCCGAGCTATTTAAGTTCAATTCCTAGAGATCCTCAAGCTGCTAGAGTTACATCATGAACTAAGTCAGGTGGATGCACATGATGAGTATATGCATATAGTTCTTTGACTAAAAATTGAGCTAAACAATGAGGTGCAGTTGTAATAGCAAATGTAGAAGCATTTGGTAAAATTTGAAATTATGTACTTAGTTGAGATACTGAATTTAATTCAGGAGCAGAAGAAATTGGTAGTAGCTCACAAAGTTGATTAAATGATGGAGTATGTCAGAATTGAATATATCAGTCTGGAAGTAAAGTAATATGTAGTAGTTCAGTTCAAAAATGAGCTGTTAAACTTAATGGTAATATGGTATATGTAGTATTCAATTAAAAAATATTATAGTTTTTAGAGTCTTTATGGCTCTTTTTTTATTTAAAATAATAAATGGAATATTCTAAAAATAATATTGAATTTTAAGATTAATCTATTATATTACAGTATGTTAATTTTTTTATTTATTAATATTTTTTTTATGGAAAAGAAAATAATCCTTCCTCTACTTATGGTAGCTTTGATATTGTCTGGGTGTAATTCTAATGTAAAGCAAAATTTATCTATTTCTAATTTTTCAAAAACTTATACTGTTACTTCTTGAAATATTTTATCAAACAATAGTTATGTTGGAAATTTACAATCTCAAAATACTACTTTTTTAGGATTTAAACTACCTTGAAGGATTACAAATATTTATGCTAAAGAATGAAATATTGTTAAAAAATGACAACTTTTAGCTACTTTGGATGGCAATGAAATAAAAACTCAGTATAATTCAACAAAGCAAATATTAGCTTCTTTGTGGAGTATGTACAATAATACTAAAAAAATGTTTGATGCTAAAATACAATCCACAAGAGCAAAAGTTGCTCAGGTAGAAGCTGGTATGCAATGAATTAAAACTGGTGTATGAGATACTCAAAAAATAACTATTGAACAATTAAAAACTGCGAAAGAACAAATTAACCAAGCAAAAATTTGATTAGAAACTATGAAAACAAATTTAGTTCACACAAAACAAGTTTTAAAACAAAAAGAACAAGATATATATTCAAATAGTAAAAATGCTATCTCCCAAACAAAAATCTTATTAAATAATTTTCTAGTTTTTACTGATCAATTATTTTGAATCTCTGATAAATATAGAGGTAAAAATAGCAATTTTATATCTTATTTAAGTGCTAAAAATACAGCATTAAAAAGTACTATAAAAAATAAATGGTTAGTATTAAATAGTAAATATCAAACTTGGAAGAAAAATACAAATACTTTGTTAAATGATATTAAAAACTCAAAATCTGTAGTAAATGATAAAAAATTAAAACAAAGAATTTATGATAATTTAAAACAATCTAAAGAATTATTAGTTTTATCTAGAGAATTAGCAAGTAAGGTATTTACAGCTGTAGATAGTTCTGTAGCTTCAAGAAGTTTTCCTCAAACAATGATAAATCAATACAAAAAACAATCTAGTATTTATCAAAATAATATTGAATCTGCATTACTTACTGCAAAGTGAAATTTTATAATGTGAGTAAAATGATCTATTCAAAATATTGAAAATTTCCAAAAACAATCTAGTATGCAACTTAATTTATTACAAAAAAAATATGAATTAACACAGGCTGATTATAAGACTGCACAGCAAATCTACAAACAATACAAAGCTATGTCTGCATGAAAAGTCAATGAAGTAAACACAAAATATGAAGTTGCAAAACAACAATACCAACAAGCACTTCAATGATTACAAGCACTTAAAGAACAAGAACAAACTCAACTTTCTCAAATTAAATCTCAAATAGATCAAGTTAAATGAAATAGAAATTTAGCAGCTGTAAATTTATGAAATATTAGATTATACTCACCTTATGCTGGAGTAATTACAAAAAAAATATGAAATATATGACAAGTTGTATGAGCTTGAATGCCGGTGCTTGCAATAGCTAATTACAAACAACTTAAATGAGTATTTTATATACCATTAGGAGAAACAAGAAAATTAAAAGCTTGAGATAAAATTATAGTTAAATGACTTTGAGAAACTACAAGTGGGAATATCTCAGTTATTTATCCATCTGCAAATCCTATAAGTAAAAAAATACAAGTAGAAGTAAAATTAAATAAAGTTCCTAAAAATTGGGTATTATGAATGTATATTACATGATATCCTAAAGATTCTAATTATACTTGATTAGTTATTCCTTATGATACTATAACTTATAGATATTGAAAAGCTTATGTCTTAGTTAAAAATAATAAAAAATTTAAAGAAAAAAATATCACATTATGAAAATGTAATGCTGATATATGTATAGTGAAAAACTGATTAAAATATTGAGATACTATTAAAGAATAAAAAAATATAATCCTGACTTTAATTTCAGGATTTTTTTATACTAATCTTGCTTGTTCTTGTGCTTTTTCATCTACAAGATTATTAAATTCATTTGTATCATGTCATTTTACCCAATGTCGTTTTATATTAAATTTTGAGGTAAGTTCATCAAGTTTCTGCCATAATTCTTTATTTTTAACATCTTGTTTGTTTGCAGTTTTCCATCATTTTTTCTTCCAATTTACAATCCATTTAGTAGCTCCATCCATTACATATTTGGAATCTGTAAATATTTCTATATCATATTTATCTGTATTTAATGCTTGCAATGCTTTTATTACTGCTGTAAGTTCCATTTGATTATTTGTAGTGTTTTTTCATTGTCCGGCTCCTAACTTCTGTTTATCACCAAACATAAGTAAATATGCCCAACCTCCTGATCAAGGATTTCAAATACAACTTCCATCTGTATAAATTATTATTTTACTCATTTATTTTCAAAATAGCTTAAATAAATCTTTTTCTAAATCCTTCCTAACTTGTTTTTCATAATTTTCTCATTTTACATCATATTCTATTCATTTTTTCAAACTACAATATATTTTTCAAAATTTATTTTTAACTGGAATTTGTAAATATCATTTTTTATAGATTATATCAAAATATATTCTTCTTATGATATTTCTATAAACAGCTTTTTTATGAAATTTACTTGATATACTTATAGCAAATTTATTATTACTTTGTCAAACATATTGATCTATAATATTCATATTTAATATCTTACCAGGAACAAACTTTTTTCTTCTTGTAGAAGTTATATATCTTATTTCAGAAGTATTCAATCTATGATATTTTTTTATATTCATATTTTAAATTATAAAAATAAATTAATTTACATATTTCCATTTACCTAATTTTAAATTTCACAATTCATACTCACCTACTTTTATTCTTTTTAAATATTCTACTTGGTTTCCCACCGAATTCGCCATTTTTTTGATTTGGTGAAATTTCCCTTCTGTTATGGTTAGATAAATTTGTTTATTATCTATTTTTTTTACTTTTGCAGGTAAAGTTATATAATCTCAAATATCCACTCATTCTTCCAATTTTTTAATAGCTTCTTCTGTAATTTTATCTCTTAATTTTACTAAATATATTTTTTCTTTTCATTTTTTAGGTGAAATTATTTGATGAATCAAATATCCAGATGAAGACAAGACCAAAAGTCATTCTGTATCCACATCAAGTCTTCAGGCAACTTTTACTAAATTTCTGTAAGGACAATCTTTTAATAATTCTTTGTAAGAAGGATGATCTCATTCTGCAATATCAGAACTTACATATCAAGCAGGTTTGTGTAAAAGTATCAAAACATCTTCTTTAACTTCTATTTTTTCTCAATTAAATTCTATAATATCTCAGTCAACAACTTTTATATCAGATTTAAAAGTTTCTTTACCATTTATCTTTATTCAAATATCTTTTATCACTTTTACTAATTCTTTTCTTGATGCAATTCATAAATTTCCTAAGTACCTATCAGCTCTTACTCTCATTGTAAATATTGTGTAAATAATAAAGTTTATATTTTTACATTAGCTTAACAATAAATATATATAATGTAATCATCTAAGAAATAATAACTCGAGTAAAATTCTTAGTAAACATATATTTAACTTATAATTATTATAAAAATGAAAACAAACAAATTATTAACTATTGCACTATTATGAACATTGATAATTAGCTGAACATCTTTTGCCGACAGTACATCTTGAACTTGAAATACGGTTTGAACTATAAACTCTACAGTAAAAAATCAAGATATTGTAAATTATAGAAATCAAATGAAGACATTGAGAACTGAGCTTAAATCAGCAACAACTCATACTAAAAAATACAATATTAGAAATCAAATGTTCCAATTAACAAAATGAATTGTTGCAAAATATCCAAGATTTACAGCTTGATATACTCACAAGGATTTCCATTTTAATGAAAGAACAGAATTATCTTGATTTAAAGCAGAAATTAAAAATGAAAGAGAACAACTAAAAAATTGAATTAAAACAGAAAGAAAATCTATGTGGGAAAATAGAAAACAAAATATGAAAGGAATAAGAAAATCTTTAGATAAAGAAACTAAGCAAAAAATCAAAGAAATATACACAAACACTCATAGTCAAATTAAAGATATAATCAATAAAATTAAAACTTTAAAAGAGCAAGCAAAACAATCAAAAGACAAGACAACTAAACAAGAAATCTGGAATCAAATTAAATGATTATGGAAACAAGTTAGAGAATTAAGAATAAATAATTTAGAACAAATTAAATCATTGGTTCCTGAAGAAGAACAAGCAAAAATACAATCTGTGATAGACAATATGAAAAATACATATAACAATATTCAACAACAAAGAGAAACATTTAAGACAAATAAAGAAACAAAAAAAACAGAAATTTATAATTGAATATCTACAACTGTAAAATCAAATATTGATACTGCCTTAGAAAATTTAAATACTAAGCTAAACACACTCACAGAAGAGAAAAAAAGCAAATTATTATTACACATTCAAAAAAGAATAAATAAAATAATAGAAAATCATATAGCTGATACAAAAATAGACCATAATGGAATACATTTTAAAACAGAATTATGAATATTAAACTATTTAAAAGATAAAATAGATATTATGGTAAGTAATTTGTGAAAATAAAAAAAATAGCCTGAGAGTAAATTTCTCAGGTTTTTTAATTATAATAATTTGTTTCAAGTCTTTGTTTTATTTTTAATAATTTGATTAACATATTTCATTTAATAAGAGCAAAATTATTTACAATATTATCTTTATTATTTGTTAATAATAATAATTTTGCATCAACCAATAACTTTACAAAATTTAATTTTTTTAATACTATATTTCATCAATCTGCTAAAATCCTATGTTCCGTAGCTTTCGGTCCATTTTGATAAGATTTGGAAAGTCATTCTGCCACAATACTAGCATCTTTATCTATAAATCCATTCGTAAATTGTTGATCTCATTCTTGCTTAGAAGCTAAATATGTTTGATACAGAGTAAATTCTTCATTATAATTATTTTTTAAATTGACAATTGTATTATCCAATCTATTTTGAATATTTGTAAGTTGAGCAAGGTAAGTATTTAAAACTATCCTTTTATCATTATTACTATTTTCTAATAAATCTATAATATTTATATTAAATAAATTTACTGCTTCAAAATATAATTTCGTTCATCAAACTATACCATCAGTATTATAATTTTTTGATGATGAGACTTTTAAATTAAATAGAAAAAATTTTGCTGGATTTGGTGTTAAAACATATTGTTGAGTATTGATTGTATCATCTTGTGTTTCACTAACTCTTTGAAACAAAGAAGGATTAAAAACATACAATCATAACAAAAATACTCACACTAAAATTATTATTTTCAAAGAAAGTTTCATTTCATACTTTAAATATATTAAATTACTACTTAATAATATATAGTTTTCATAAAATTTGTCAAATTAACTTAAGGCTTTTTTTACTCCATCATATATTTTTTCAACATCAGTATGTTTCATAATGTTTTTTAATTCTTCAAATGTGATAAATCAAGCTTTTGCTAAAAATTGACTATACCCTCTCATATTTTTAAATTTATTATTGTACATATTTCATCTTTCAAAATCTATAATATAAACTTTTTCAGTAGGTGAAACAATAATATTTTTTGTAGGTTTTGATAATTCTCCGTGTTCAACTTCCAATTTATCCAACAAATAAGCATATTTTAAAAGTTGTCTATAAATATCTTTTGATGGATTTTTTACTTTATTCAAAGTTTTTCACTCTATAAATTCATATCTAAAAAAATCTTCTCAATATTCTAAAATTTGAGGTACAAAATCTAACTTTCACTTCAAAAATTTTAAAATAGTAATTTCTTTTTGTAATGCTCATTTTTTGGATTCATCTTTTGCTTTTTTGATAGCATATTTCACTCCATCTACTTCTTCCACAAAAACATCACCTCTCCGTCCTGAAGATAACAAAAACATCAAAAATTAAATATTTATTTTTCTAAAAACTCCGTCTTCTCATTTTTCTACATTATTTACATCAAAAATTTCTCAATTCATAGTAATATATACTCAATATTGTTTATTACCAGACAAAATATCTAAAACTCACAAAGCATATCAAAGATTAAACTCAGCATCTGAATTTTTCATAGCATAAGGTCTTGCAGCTCCAACTAAAACTACAACTTTATCATTTATATTTCATAAAGCTTTTCAAGTTTGTATCATGGTATCTGTTCCATGTGTAATTATTATTTTATCATCTTCTATTTGTTCTAATTTTTCTTTAACTTTATTCCTATCTTCATCATTCATATCAAGACTATCTTTTCTTAAAACTTCTACTATTTCATAATCACAATTAACTAAATTTTTATCAAAGACTTCTCAAGCAATTGGATTTCAAGGTTCTACATCATAAATTCATTTTCATACTCCATAATCTTTATCTATTGTTCATCAACAAGTTAAAAATGTTATTTTTTTCATAATCATATTTTCAATAAACTAAAATTCTATTTCTTCCCAAGAACCAACTCTAATTATATTTTCAGTTTCTTTAAAATCTTTGTTCCAAGGTTTTGTAATAAGATATGTCTTTATTCAACAACTAGCTACATCATGTGCATATTCAAAATTATCTTCTATCATCACATCTACTCATAAATTTTTACATATTATAGATTTTTTAGTTTCATCTTTTCAATGTTTGTTAAATTTAATTTGAGCATCAGAAGCAAAAAATACATCATCAAAAATATTTGGATAATAT
>WFMP01000171.1 GCA_015489035.1 Candidatus Altimarinota bacterium | reverse complement strand
TAATAAACATATAAAAAATAATAAACATATAAAAAATAATAAACATATAAAAAATAATAAACATATAAAAAATAATAAACATATAAAAAATAATAAAACGATAGTGAATTATAATAATACATATTTTAATATAGAGAAAGTAAAAAAAGCTTGGCTAGCTTGGCATAATCAAGTAAGACAAAAAATGTGATTAAAGCCATATTCTTATAATTTAATCTTATCAAAATCTGCAAAAGCTTGGTCAAATACTATGGCTAATAGAAATATAGTATCTCACAAAAGACATCCAAATGATAGTTATTATGATTATCCGAAAATAAATATTTGGATGAAGGCACATGGAGTAGTTTGTGAAAACATACACAGGGCTACTTTTTCTGAAAGTATAGGTTATTATTATACAAAATGTATAAAAACAGATTGTACAGCTAGTTTATTAGCATGAGCTAAAGACATATTTAATTTTTATATGGCAGAAAAATGAAAAAAATGGGATCCTCATTATAGAGCTATAGTTTATCCAACATTTACTCAATTATGATTTGGTATTACTATCAAGAATATGTGAAATGGATGGTGGAAATATTATTTTACGACTCATTATTGTACGAAATTAAAATAATTTTTATAATCTTTTTTATTTTTGTTTCATTATCCAAAATTTAAGAAGTTTGATTAGTTTAGGTTGTAAAAAAAGCTATTTTCAGTAAAACTTGTCTAACTTAGTTTTAATTTTTAATTTTTTGTGTTAAATGAAATTGTGATTTGTATGAGAAACAAATGCTGGTAAATCAACATTGTTTAATAAATTTTTTGGTAGTTTCAGAGCTATAGTTGCTGATATATCTTGAACAACAAGAGAAAATATTTCTGAAAAAGTAAGATGGAATGATGAATGATTTGTTAGAATTTATGACAGTCCAGGTATTAGTCATTTTCAAGACGAATTTGAATATATTAGAAGAATTATAGATCTATCTGATGTAATAGTTTTGGTAGTTGATGGAAAATGATGATTAACTGAAAATATTTCTGTAATTGTGGATTATATTAGAAAATCTTGAAAAGAAGATAGAACAGTTTTGGCTGTAAATAAAGTAGATACTACTTCCCCTACAAAAATTGATTTAGCCTTGGCTGAATTTTATGGATTATGATTTGGAAATATAATAGCTATTTCTGCAAAAAATAATTTTAATTTAGTAGAATTAAAGGAGGAAGTAGAAAATATAAGACAAAGATACAAAATCGAATTAGCAAAAAAAGATGTTAGTAATATAGTTCCATTTACATTAGTTGGTAGAATAAATGTGTGAAAATCAACTTTGTTCAATAGTATTATTTGAAAAGATCGGTCTAGAGTTTCTTCAGAATGAGGAACAACACTTGATTATCTTACATACAAAGTAAATTATCAATGAACTGATTATGAAATTATAGATACTGCTTGATTTAGAAGAAAATGAAAAATTCATTGATTGGAAAAAATAGCTGTAAAAGATAAACTTGATGGAATGTTAAACTATAAAAAAGCTATCTTGGTAGTTATGTTTGATATTTCTGAATGAATTACTCATAGAGATATGACTGTTTTGTGAGAAATGATAGAAAGAGATTTACCTATCATAGTTGCTTTCAACAAAATAGACAATCTTACAGAAAAAATGATAAAAGTTTATAGAAAAGAATTAAAAACTTGAATGAGATTTGCTTCTTGGATACCTGTTGTTATGATAAGTTGAAAAGAAAGAAAATGATTAAGACAATTTTTCAAAATGCTTGAACTTGTAAATCAAAGTAAAAATATTGAAATTTCACAAAATGTTTTGTATAATTTGATACAAGAGGCTTTTATTACAAAACCACCAAAATTCCCTAAAAATAAAACTGTAAAAATTAAATATATTATACAAGATCAAGACAATAAAAATGAATTTATAGTATTTGTAAATAAAAAAGATCATATTAATTTTGCATTCAAAAAGTGGTTAGAAAATGTAATTAGGCAAGAATATTGATTTATTGGTATTCCTTTGATATTCCATTTTAGAGAAACTAAAAAATGGGAGGAACACACAAAAAGACATCAAAGCTGAGAAGACGACGAATAATTTATAATTGATTGTTTGGTATAGTAATGGAAAAGGTTAAAAAAGATTATGATGAAT
>WFMP01000170.1 GCA_015489035.1 Candidatus Altimarinota bacterium | reverse complement strand
GATATTTTCAGAAATAATTATATTAGTTCAATAATATTTATTTATTCATTCTAATCTCGAAGCTAAGTTAACATTATCTCAAATAATAGTATATGATATTTTTCAAGATTCATCTCATATATCTCAAACTATAACCTCACCATAATGAACTCCAAATCTAGTATTTAGAGTAATATCTGAAGAAATTTTTTCTTGTATTTCTTTATTTATTTTTTTATGTAATATTTTTATATTCAGAATGACTTTCAAAATGTTATCAGAATATTTTTTATCTTCCCAAAATGCAATTACCGCATCTCACACATACTTATCAATAAATCAACCACTCTTTTCTATCTCTTGATTCATATACTTAAAATATATATTCAGCATATCTATAGTTTGTTGTGGTTTTAACCTTTCGGAAATATTAGTAAATCACTCTATATCAGTAAAAAGAATAAAAACCTTTTTTTGTTCAGATATCTTATTTGAAGAATTTTTTTGTTCTTTTTTTTCTAAAACTTCTTTTCATATGTATTTATCAAATAAATTAGTTATTTCTTTTCTCTTTATATAAGAATTTAAAAGCCATAAAATAAGATTTGCAAATAATGCAATAATTAATATAGATATTATTGTTCACAAGTTTATAAATACTAAAATTTGTGAAAGAAATAAGTAATATAAATATACACTTATCAATATTGATGTAAACAAAATTCATATAACATATTTATAATCTTTTTTTATAAAAAGAATAATAATAGACAAAAAATATATTAAATATAAATAATATAATATATATTTATTATCTATTTTTTTATAATATAAATCATTCTTTAATGATAAGTATAAATTTATTTGGTATTGTAATGATGGAAATACTCAAGCATATGTTTTAACATTTCTATAAGAATCTGAATTTACTCATAAAAATACTATTTTATTTTTTAAAAAATTATTCTGTTTATCATTCATAACATCTAAAATTGAATAATATTTTATTTTTGAAAATGAGATTAATGGAGAAAATAAAATATTATTTCATTTTGTTAATGGAACTTGTTTTATTAAATTATTTGCATCATAAATATCTAAAAATCCATCTTTATTTTTTAATTTAGGTTTAAGAATATTATTTTCTTTTAAATATAACATATATCATAAAGGAACTTGTAATTTATTTTTATAATATATATCAAATCATTGTATCAATCCATCTTTTCATTTTTTAAAGTCAGTATTTCATAAACTTAATCATCTTTCACCAAAATATTTCTTTAAATAATCACTATATTTATCATATCATAATAATGTTTTTTTCTTAGCTGCAGGTGACAAAACTATTTGTTTTCATTTTTCGAAAGTTTCTATCAAATAATCCTTATAAGCTTTAGAATGAATTCATAAAAATTTCATATATTTATTTCAAACAAAACTTAAATCCTTTCAATCAAAAAGTACATATTTAGGGTTATCCTTATAAATTTGAGAAAGGAAAGATAAATAATCCATATTATTTAAGTCAAATGGAGTTTTATTGTATTTTTTAAAAAATTTATCATCTATTCAAACAAAAACAATATTGTGTAAATCCTTTTTAACCGAATTATTAACATAAGGAGATTTAAATTTAAAATACAAAGAATTTACAAGATTATCTACAACAGAAAATGTATCATTTTTTACAAAATAATTTGAATAATAAAATAAACTTCAATATACAATAATTGACAATATAAATAAAAAAAACTTCATAAAAAAAAAGAAATATAATAAAAGAAATATAATAAAACAAATATATTATATAACTTTATATAAAATAAGCAAATTATTATTTAAACTCTATCAACCCTCCGTCTAATTCATAGCCTCATTTTTCGATAGTTTTATCAGAAACTACTACAATATGAGGAATTCAAATAAGTTCTGCATCTTTCATTTTAGCACCGAAACCAAATTTCTTCCCCATCCTATCGTCCAAAATTACTTCTTTTCACTCACTTTCAAATTTTTTAGCAAGTTGTTCAGCTTTCTCTAAATTATCACCCAAAACTAAAATATAATAATCTGCTGGTGCAATACTTTCTGGCCAAGCAATACTATTTTCATGAGCAAATTTTTCAGCAATTATTCACATTGCTCTACTAACTCAAATACCATAACAACCCATTATTGGAGTTTGTTGTTTACCATTTTCATCTAAATATTTTACATCAAAAGCTTTTGTAAATTTTGTTTCAAGAGGAAAAATATTTCATATTTCAGAAGCTTTTACAACTTCCGCTTTCGTTCATCCACAATTTGTACATACAAAGTTTTCTGGATCTATTATTTCCTCATTGTGAGCAGTATCACATTTTTCACAAATATAAATTGTATCTTCACCTATTTCAGTTTTAACTTGAAATTCATGAGAATATTTATCTGTAAAAGTTCAACCATCTGCCAAAGCTATCACAGTATCTTCTCATAATCAAATTCTTCCAAAAATTCTCATATAAACCTTTTTCATTCATTCATAATATTTTACAAAATCTTCATCTGAGCTATGGAATGAATAAGCATCTTTCATTAAGAACTCTCTTCATCTTAAAATTCAAGATTTTGCTCTTTTCTCATTTCTAAATTTATTTTGTATTTGATAAACACAAGTTGGTAAATCTTTGTAAGATTGTATAAATTCTTTCATCAAAGGAGTTACTACTTCCTCATGTGTTGAATTTAAACTATATTCTTTATTATTTGCTGCAGGAACATGAAAAGCTACATCTATACTATCCCATCTTCAAGTTTTATCCCAAAGTTCTTTTGGACTCAAAGCAGGCATAAGAGTTTCATAAGCACCATAATTATCCATTTCTTCTCTCACAATTTTTTCAATTTTTCTTAAAACTCTAAGTCATAAAGTTGTATAAGTATAAACTCAAGCCATAGTTTGTCTTATAAAACCAGCTTGTAAAAGCAAAGAAGTAGATTTATTATCTGAAATTTTTGGAGCTACTTTCTCAGTTTTAAATGGAAATTTTGATAATCTTAACATCAATAAACAAATTACTAAATAAACATAATTTTTATAAGTATTTAATTAAACATATCAAGAATTTATATTTGATTTTACAAACAAAGTAAGTAAAAAGTAATAAATTTATCCATTAAAATATTATCTTATGACAAGTATTCCTTATGATATTTTCGAATCCGATGTAGAAATAGTAGTCCTTTTACCTTTATGATGAGTAAATCAAGAAAGTTTAGATATTAAATTAAATAAAAATTTACTTACAGTAGTTTGAAATAGAAAAAGACCGGAGCTAAAAGACGACTTGGTGGCACAGAAGGAAGAAGCATACTGGTGAGAATTTAAAGTAGAAATACAACTACCACTTACTGTATATTTTGAAAAAATTAAAGCACAATTAACAAAAGAAAATATACTTATCATCACTGTTCCAAAATATAAATTACCACAAGACATAAAACTGCAAGTAGAATCTTTAAATTAATTTATAAAAAAATCCGGACTTTGTAAGTTGTTAAGTCCGGATTTATAATTTAATGTATATTTTTCTATTCTAAATTTTCAGCAACTTGTCATGCTATCTTAATAGATGGTTTTAATTTTGGAGAAGATTCTCCATTCCAAGATGCTACACAGGCATTTCAAGGATTTTCAGTCACAAATTTTAAAGCATTTAATTTTCTAACTAATTCATTTGAACTTCTACCAACTGGTTCTGTATGAATTTCCATCATCTTCAAATAACCATCTGGAGAAATAATAAATGTTCATCTTTCAGAATTTCAACTTTGTTCATTTAATATTCCAAAATATCTACTCATAATAGTTGTCCTATCAGAAGCCATAGGCAATTGAAAATCTTTCAATAAATGTTCTTCTTTTATCCAACCTCTATGAGAAAATACTGTATCTGTAGAAACTACTATTACTTCTACATTTTCCATAGATTGAAATTCTTGTAATTTATCATTCAAATCTTTTAATTCTGTAGGACATACAAATGTAAAATCTGCAGGATAAAAAAATAAAACTACCCATCTACCCTCATATTCAGATAAATTTGTATTTATAACTTCATCATTTACAGGATCATATATTTCTAAATCAAGATCCAAAACTTTATCCTCCAATTTTACCAAAGCATAATTTTCTGTTACTTGATTTTTTAATTCAGCATAAACATTACTTTCCATAATTTATTATATTTATTAAATAAATGTATTTTCATTATATTAGCTTATAAAGAAATTTCAACTTAAAAAATACAATTAAATCAGTATAGTAAAGATGATTAAATAATAAAATAATAAAATATCATCCCTTACTTAATCCTGGGTCTATTCTTTGGTTTGTCCCCGGACTCTACAAGATAGACATAACTAAATAACTTTATTGTTTAATATAAATGATAACTTTGAGTCCGGGGACTCCTTAATTGGTAGATTCCTGCCTTCACAGGAATGACAGACAAACAATTTGTCATCCTAAACTTATTCTCTTTGTCATCCTGAACTTGTTTCAGGATCTCTGTCATTCACAATTTATAATATATTTCATCCTGTAATTCTATTTAAATCTTGCAATCCTAACTTATGACTAAAGAACTTTTAAAAGACGAAACACTAGCAGAAAAACTTATAAATAGATGAAAATGGCTTTATATTTTTGCTTTTTTGATTGCTCCGTCTGGTTATATTATCAAACTTTTAATTTCAAATGATTTATCAGTTTCTGATGTTTGAGTTATATATTCTATCATAGGTTTTATAGGTATTTTATCAAATTATAATGATTTAGGATTTACAGAAAGTTTACAATATTTTTTACCTAAATTTTGGATAAACAAAAAATATAATAAATTTAAAAGTTCTATTTTTTTAGCTTTATGAATACAAACTTTAACTGCAATTTTGATAGCTATTTTACTATGGTTTGGAGCTGATTATCTAGCTTTACATTATTTTCATTCTCAAAATGCTTGAATCATCTTAAAAGTTTTTAGTTTATTTTTTATAATCTACAATATTTTTTCAACAATAGATAATATTTTTAACTCTTTTCAAGATACTTTTGCTACAAAATTTATCGGGTTTATTAGAATGCGATCTATTGTTATTTTTTGTTTAATTTTATTTTTTTCTCATACTGGAAGTATTTTAACTTATTCATTTGCTTGGTTTTTTGGAACATTAATTGGATTATTTGTTTGAATAATAATTTTT
>WFMP01000169.1 GCA_015489035.1 Candidatus Altimarinota bacterium | reverse complement strand
TACTCTAAAATGTCCGAATCATTTCCGACATCACTGTCCGATTTAAAACGGCATGGGTGTCCGAACTGAACCGGCATTAGTGTCCGATTTGCTCCGTTTTTTGCAAATAAAATAGCTCTTGATAATAAAAAATGGCAATTAGACAATATAGATTTAATTGAACAATATAATAAAAGATCCAGAAAACTAAGTGATATTGCAGATGTACATAGTACTATTAAAACAAATGCAGATAAAGCATATATGATTGATCCCGATTCTTTAAAAAATAATTTTTACTCAAAAGAGTATCAAGGTATAAATTATCTTATAGAAAAAGATATTTGTGTCCCAGTAAAAAAACTCAGTAAATATTTCAACAAAAATGCAAAGCAAGATAAAATGATTATTTTTCCATATCATCAAACGAATGTGATTATTGATGAAGATGATTTACAAACAGAGTATCCCTTTGCATATAAATATTTATTGGCAATTAAAGATAATATATTAACACAAAGAGATAAAGGAAAAATCGACAAATATGATGCTTGGTATGCGTATGGAAGGAAAGAAGGCTTCAATATCGATTTTACAAATCAAACTTGTTTCTTGATCCCAAACTGTTTTAGTGAAAGTTCATTTGTGTATGAAAAAATAGTTCCCAAGAAAAGATTTCTGCATACATCTGGCTTTGTAATCATTCCAAAACAAGGATTTGAACATTTAGTAACAACACTTATACAAGAAGAAGATTTTCATAACTATTTAAATCATCTAAGTAAAAAGTTGCCAGGAAAAAATGAAAGCTATAATGTACTAAATTCAGGTTTAATAAAAAATTATCGATATAAAGAATATATGATTTCTCATTATATGAATCAGTATATTAATAATATTCAGACTAGGTATGTATGTGGAGAATATTATAGACAAGCGAGTTGATTGTGTGCTAAATTCTCACAAAAGCATTTTATAAACCAATAAAGCACCAAAAAACAATTCTTTCATGTAATAATAAAACAAAAAGGATTAGCGATGACAGCAGCAGGATGGGGAGCATTGGTAGGTACTTGGATGTCGATGAATGATATTGAAAAAGCTATGAAAGAGAATGAAAAAGAAGAGGTTGATTTTGCATCCGTAGATATTCCATATGTGGAGAAGCTTTTAGAAAGTGCTAAACTTACACAACATTTTAAAAAATATGATCTCGAACCGTTCTTTGATGAAAGAGACAAATTAGAAAGTGAGTGCAAAGCAAGACATGGTGGCACAATTCCAAAAGATATCGCAGAAGCTTGGGAGATTGTTAAAAAGGCTGCTAATTCATCAAGAATAGATACACAAGGGACAATAACATTAATGAGATTTATCTTTTCTCGCTAAACTCTCAAGAACTTCTTCTTCATATAATAGCTTTATCTTCATCTTCATAACCAGTATCTCAAAATATTTCATTTTTCCACCTTCATCGTATTTTACTCTATATTTTTCATTAGGTTTCATTTTATTACAATATGAAAGAATGCTCTGTATCGCTAAAAATGCTTAACGGGTATAAATTATTGTCTGGAATTATGAAAGGGCTTGTCGGGCTTCTATGAGCCATAATTTTTACTAAATAACTCTCTTTTTGCTGCCTTTTTATCATTCCATACAAAACAGTCTCAATATTAACACTATTTGCATACTTTGTATAGAAGACTTTGTGCATTAAAAAAAATAATAATATGATCAATATTTTCAAATGAAGATATTTGGTTGATATTTTGTCAAGTTGTTTGTCGAGTTTCAAAAAAAGTTTTGTCGAGTTGTTGTCGAGTTGTTGTTGTCGAAATGAGTTTTTTTGGTCAATTTGTCGAGTTGTTGTAAGTTTCAATTAAGTTTGATTGTTTCTTGTGAAGTCTGCTTAAAGTCCCTATACAAGGGCTTTAAATCAATGGTGCGGATGAAAGGACTTGAAAAATAGCATATTCTCAAGTTCCTTAAAGTGTTATCAAATACCCTCATATAACCACTGTACAGTGGTTTTTTGTAGGTTTCCATTATATCAACTATCATCATGTAAAATCAAGTTTTTTCAAAAATGGTGACTAATTAGTCACCTAAAACATGTTATAATTATTCATGGCAAAATTTATTAATTCAAAAAAATATGAAGGCGTACAGTATTATTTAAAAGCTAATGGCACAAAATCATATTATGTGCGATACAAAGATGAACACAATAAACTAAGACGGGTTAAAATTGGCTGTGAAACAGAAGGGGTCAATGAGGTCTATTGCAAAAATAAGCGTGTAGAAATTATCAATGCTATTTTTAAAGGAGAACAACCACCAAAAATAGTAAAATCAAGAAATAAAAAGATTTTAACACTTGATTATGTGGCTAAAAAATATTTTGAAACAAAAGATGACTCAAAAAGTACTTTTGAGAGACTTAGTAAGTATAATAAACATCTTTTTCCCGTATTAGGGATGAAAGAAATTACAAAAGTTACAAAAAATGATTTAGTTGATATACAACAAAAAACACTTGAAAATGGTTTGAGCAATCAAACAGTAAATATGATAATAGAGCTTTTTGGTACAATATTTAACTATGGTTTTAGAGAAGAAATGTATGAGACTGTAAATCCATCTATAAAAGTGTCAAAACTAAAAGTTAAAAATACACGAGAACGATTTTTAAATAAAGATGAAATAAATGAGCTTTTTAAGGCTGCTGAAAAATATGACTTAGAGAACGAGTATGGATGCTTCTTGGAGTTATTTTGTAAGCTGTCTCTCACAACTGGCACAAGAATGGAGAGTGTCTTGCATCTGAAAAAATGTGATATAGATTTACAAAACGATATCATACGATTAACTGATTTCAAAGGCGGTGGTGAAATTTATAGTGGTTATATTACCGATACTACAAGAGAAATTTTACACTCAACACTTTCAAAAATTGGTTTTAATGATTATCTTGTTTCATTTAATTTTGATGGTACAAAAATTACAGGTAGGCAACTACAAAGACGATTAAAGCCTATTCTTGATAAACTATTTAATGAAGGATTGAATATTAAAGATAGAAAAAATCGTATTGTTATTCACTCTTTACGTCATACTTTTGCATCACAGTTAGCGATTTCCAATGTATCTTTACGACAAATTCAAGAGCTTTTAAACCATTCTGATATTTCACAAACTGTTAGGTATGCAAAACTTCAGGATGATGTAAACAAGCAAGCATTGCAAAATATTTTTTAAATCTTGAATATAAACTTGTTTTAATTGTAGGAGATAATTTAAATTAAAAGATCTTTTAACTTCTCTTTTATACGAGCTATAGTTTTTGTATCTTCTGTGATGTAAATATTATATTGCGATGTGTCAGCTGTATTATATTGGATTAATGGATCGTTTATATTTGGAAATGTATGTCCCTTTTGTAAAAGCCATTTTATAGTATCATGATAGTTTGACCCTTTTGAAAAATAATTCTGATATAGGTAAACATCAAAAATTCGTTTGTAACGTTTCTGAATATCATTATTTTTACGGATGCCTGAAGGTATTGTAAATAGT
>WFMP01000168.1 GCA_015489035.1 Candidatus Altimarinota bacterium | reverse complement strand
CTTCTTGAGCTTTTAAACTATCAAATGCTTGTTTATACTCTTTTCTTTTAGCTTCAACTTCATCTTTTAGTTTTTTTTGTTCTGCTATATTTTTTTGTTTTAATTCATCTTCTAGTTGATGATAAAGTATCTCATTTACATCTATTTCTGTATGACAGTTTGGGCATTTTATTGTTGTTTTAGTTGACATTTTTATTTCCTATAAATTATATTTTCTTTCTCTTTTTTTAAAGGCTTCTACTCCACCTTCTAAAATATCACAAACATGTTCTCTAATTCCCTGTTTTTTAAGAATATTTTCTTCCTCATCTTTTGTAAAAGTATTTTCAAGTGAACCATTAATATATTCAAATTTTGGACTAATTTCATTTGGATTTTGATGAGCTACAATAATATTTTCTGAATCTGTTGAAACAACTAAATTTGAATTATGAGAAACTATAATAATTTGTCTTTGAAGTTTTTTTTCTTTTATAAAATCATTCAATTCTTGATATACTGTTCTATTATCAAGATTATCCTCTGGTTGATCAATCAATATTGGGTCTTGCGATGAGCTCATATGTAAAAATAATTGGAATAGTATTATTCCTTTTTTACCTGGAGACATATGTCCGAGTCTATCATTATCTTGCACCAAGTCATATGATATATCATAATAATTTTTTAATAATGATCTAATTATTTCTTCTTTAGTTTTAGACTGATTAAAACTTATCATGCTTTGATTATCATTTAAAATTGTATTACAAATTAGTTGAATATAATTAATATGTTCATCTTTATTAAATATAAAACCATTTCCATTAAATCCACAGTTATCAAATATATTTTCCAAAGTTCTATTTTTTGTAATATAAGAAGAGAAATCTCTTTCAAAATTATCTATGTTAAATGCTACTTCACTAAGTAGGTCAATGGAATCAGAAATCTTTTTATATTCATTATGCTTATCAACAATATCACAATAGCAATTAAATAAATTTTGATAATTATCTATAACAGGTTGCATATTAACTAATTGTCGTTGATATTCTATCTCTTTAATTTTTACAGTAATTGTTTTAATTTTATTTTGTTCAATTAGCAATTCATTTTCTTTTGCTTTTAAAGTATTTAGATTATTAATTTTTTCATTTAATGGCTGCAGTTGATTATTATTGTGAATTATTTTCTGATTAATAATTGCTATTTCATTATCCATATCAGTCGCATTAAATGGATTTCCTCTCAAATATTCTTCAAGAGAAGTATTAAGTTTTGAACTTATTTGTTGAATAGTAACTGACATAATAGATTTAAGCTCTTCTTCTTGATATATATATTTAATATCACTAAATTCATCATCTAAAAATGTAGGAATTTTATTTTTTATTTGATTTACTTTTTGTATCAAGCTATTAAATAATTCTTTTTTCTTATTTAATGTGTCTCTATGGTCAGAAATTTCTTTGTTATTTTTGTTTAATGAATAATATAAAGAAGATTCTTCTTCCGTAAAACCTGAAGTACTTCTCAAATTTTTTAAATTTTGGTTTATAACTTGAATATTAGCTTCAATTGCATTTTTATCACCCAACTGTCGTAACTCTTGTTGCAATACATTTAATTTATTTAAATTTGAAAAATATTCTCTTATTCCATTATCTATTTTTTGTTCAAGTTCAAATATCTCTTTTTCTTTATTATTTATAAATTCTTTATATCCATAATTTGATATTAGTATATCATTAATTGTTTGTTTAAAATCTTCATTTTTATTTTTTTTCTCTGCCATATAATTTAAATACATTTGAGGTATATAAACTATTGGTCTTTTATTGTCAAAACCAGATAACTTTGATATATGCCCATCTGCCCATTTTGCTTCTAGTTCAAAAAATGGTAGATTATCATATTTTGGAAAATTATCTATTGAAAAAATTTGATTAAATTTTTCATGATTCATAACAGCTTTTGCTAAATGATACAACAATAAAGATTTTCCAGAAGATTTTCCACCTATAATAGAATTCAAATCAGGACTTAGACCTATGATTTGTTCATCAAATAATTCACCTTCATCTTTAAGTGTAATACTTTCAATATATTGATAAGTATTTTTATTAAGAGGTATGCTACTTTGAATACATGCACGACTTGGTTCATGTAATACTTGTCTTAGACCTTCGAAAGTAAGATCTGATTTTATCCAAGTGTATCTTTGCAAATCTGGTTCAAATAACTTATCAAAATTATGAGCGTCAGATCCCCACAATGTTGGTTTTAAGCTTTTAAACTCTTGAATATACTCCTCTACCGAATCATTGTATTCTCCCAATCCCCATTTACTTGTATTTGGATTGCCACTAAATAAAAAATGTGATTTTTGCACTAATAACTTTCGTTCATTGTGATCCTGCCCATTCCATGATACTTGGCTCAAGTCCTCATCTGTTGGTAAAATAAACACATACTTATTTTGAAAAATACTTTGTTTAGATTTCAAAATTTTTGTTATTTCAATATCATCTATTTTTAAATTGTTGACACCAGTAAAATATATATTTGAATCATCCTGAAAAGGTCTATGTTCATTTTGCAATCTTTGACCAAGTTGTTCAATATTCCTTCTTGTTAATTTTCTTCTATCTTCACCACTATCTAGTGATTCCTGATAAACAAATGATAACTCGTGTAAAAAGTTATTTTCTATATCTTCAATTAACGCTTTTTCTGAAAATAAAACATGGAAGTTTATGGCATTTCCACCTATTAACTTTTTTAATCTAAATTCTATATTTGGGAAAATAAGAATTTTTTTTATTTTTTTTATTTCATCTAGCTCAAATAAACTTTGCATTTTACTACTTTGAGACAAATAATCTTTTTTTATTTTTTTGTATCCGTCTATAGAGCAATAATCAGTAATTGCTATTGCATTTATATTCTTTTTAATTGCTTTTTTAAAAAGTTGTTTTACATACTCATCCCAATTACCACCAAACCCATTATTTAAAACTGACTTTGGTGTATGCACATGCAAATCCCATTTTCTCCATTCTGAACCTTTTGTAAAACTCATATTATCCTCCATGCCTTTACACACTCACAACTTCATCAATTCCATACTGTTTTAGTATCTGCAAAGCATTTGTTTTTACAACTGCATCTTTGAAACTGCTGTCTTGAAAGACTACTCTCATCGTTTCTGTTTCGTATTGTTCTTTTAGTTTTGCTATTACTTCGACTGTGTCGATTGTGATATTTTCATCAAGACATACTGCCAATGCTCCAAAGCCTATGATAAATACTTTTTTATCATCAATAGTTTTTTCTTTGATTGGGAGTGTTAGATCAAGCCCGTATTTTAGTAGGATTTCATAGAGTAGATCTTCACTGTTTCTATCTTCTTTGATATTTTCAGTGGCATCTATGAGGTTTTGTTCCAAGTTTTCAAAGTCACTATCCCACTCTTTTATGTTTGAGCTATCGAGTTTAAATACTTTAAAGCCAATATCAAGATTTG
>WFMP01000167.1 GCA_015489035.1 Candidatus Altimarinota bacterium | reverse complement strand
TATTATTATAGAAATTATTAAATAATTTTGTTAATTCATAAGTATAATTTGCTAAGATATGTGGATAATTTTTATTTATAGTTTCTTCTAATGTGTTTTTATAATTTACTAATTGTTTAATTAATTCTATTTCTTTTTGTTCAGCAAAAATATGTTTATCTTTTTTATTTCATAAGTCAATAGATTTTTTATTTAGTATAGATAATCATCTTACATAAGAATACATAATATAAGGTGCAGAATTACCTTCAAAAGTCATAAATTGATCCCAATCAAAAACTATATCTAATTCTCTATTTTTTCTTAAATATTCATATTTAATTGCTCAAATTCATATAATCTCTCCTAATTTATTTAATTCATTTTCTGAAATATTTTGTCTTTTTTCTTGAATAATATTTTTTGCTCTTGAAGTGGCTTCATCTAGTAAGGCTTGTAATTTTATAATTTTTCATTTTCTACTACTCATAGCACCATCTTTTAGTTTTACAAATCCATTTCATGCATGGACAAGTTTTGTATTTCATAGCCATCATGCTAAATTAGATATTTCGAATGCTTGTTTTAAATGCAAGCTTTGTCTTAAATCTACAAAATATATTATTTTTTCTGGCTTCCAACTATGAACTCTATATTTTATAGCTGCTAGGTCTGATGCAAGGTATCCATGTGTTCCATTTCTTTTTTGTAATACGCAAGAGGGTAGTTTTTCTTCTGGAAATATAACTCATACTGAGTTGTCTTCATTTTTTGTAGCTATTTTTTTTTCAATAAGTTCTTGAACAATATCTTTCATAGACCATATTAAATCTGGATAATTTTCAAGTTTTGGTAAATTTAATCATTCATAAAAACTTTCTCAAATATTATGATTTGGTTTAACATTTAATTTTGAAAGTTGATTATTAGCTGATTTAATACTTTCTTTTGTAAATAAAGCCCAAAGTTCTACATATTTTTCATTTCATTCTGCAAGTTTTTTGAAAGCTTCTTGAAATTCATTATTTAATTCTGGATTTTTTTCTTCTTCAGCAGTAGCTTTTATGTAAAGTTGAAATAGATGTTCTACTGCATTTTCTTTTAGTTTTTTCTCATTTCACCAATTTTTGTATGCAACTATTAATTTTCAAAAAATAATTCACCAATCGCCGATATGAGAGTCTGAAATTACATTATATCAAAGTTTTTTGTAAATATTTATAATTGTTTGTCATAAATTTGGAGTACACATATGGCCTATATGTAAAGGTTTTCATACATTTGCACCGATATAGTCAATTACGATAGTTTTATTTTTATTTTCAGAATTTTCTAAGTTTTCATTTAATATATTTTTAAATAATTCTGAATAAATTTCATTAGATAGAAAAAAATTTAAGTATGGTCAAACAGCTTTTATTTCTTTTATAAAACTATGATTTTCATTCTTTATTTTTTCTTCCAACTCTTCAGCTATTATATTTGGAGCTTTTTTAAATTCTTTTGATAATAAAAAACAAGGGAATGCAAAATCTCCCATATCTTTATTTTTAGGTATTTCTAATTTATTTTCTATTAATTTTTTATCTAAATTTGTAATTTTATTTAATAAATCAACTATTTGTGATTTCATTTAGTTTTATTTTAATTTCTTAAAAAATGAGGCCAATGGGATTCGAACCCATAATTGCCACCTTCGCAGGGTGGAGCTTTATCCAGTTAAACTATAGCCTCATGTTTTTTATTTTTAATGATTTTATAGATTATATCAATATTTAAAATAAAAAAACTAGGTATTTAATCCTAGTAAAATATATTTTATTTTTTGTAATTTATATTGTTATTTTTTAAATTATTATTGTTTCCACTGTTTGTTTTTGGAACAAATAAAGCAGGAATTCATAAATTATCCACAAATGTTCATAAAATTTTAATTAAACTGCTTTTGACTTGTTCTATAGAATTCTTTGGTTTATAATTTTCTCAATTTTCCATAAGATACATAGTAACTCCTGATAGTTCTATTACAAGGTATGGAGTATTATCAAAATCTTTTTTAATGTAGATTGAGGTTCATTCCAAATCTTCATATATTCATTCTTTAGATATAAATTTATTTCTTAATTTTTTATCTATAAGATAGTATTTATTTTCTTTTTTGAATAAATATAGATCTTCTCAACTATTTTTTTCTATACTTTTAATAAATTCTCATCATTCTTCTTTAATGTATTCTTTGAGTTTTTTAGATAATTTTTTAGTTTGTAGTGATTCCATATTTACATTTTATTAATTAAATATATATTATATAATTTATTTTCCTAAAATATCAATACAAAAAAATCCTGATATTAATCAGGACTAAATTGTTTTTAAATTATTATTTTCAAAGACTAGCTCATCATATTAAAGATCACATAGCTTTTTGTAAATTTATAGAATTTGCTGGTATTTTTATATCTATATTTTTTTGTACTTCAGCATTATATTCTATATTTATATTTGCTTTTATAGGAGGTAAGTTATATCAAATATTTAATTTTAATTGTTTGTCAGATAATGTTCATTTCAAACTTACTTTTATTCATTGTTGTTTGATAAGTAAGTATCCATCAAAATTGTTTCAATTTGTATTTAGATTTATTTCAAATAATTCTGTCGAGAATATGAATTTCTTGTCAGAATAAGTAATAGCTACATTTGTAACTGATCAAGCAGATGTTATAGTTCCTGATAAACTAAAGTGAGTTAAATCTTTGTTTAAATTTAATACTCATGTAAAAGTTCAACTTTCTCAAATTTGTTTAGCCATTTTGCTTATATTTCAAGAAAATTTTGGGTCAGCTTGTTTATCTATATTATAAATTATATTTGCTAAATTTTTATTATTTAATGATACATTATATTTTAAATTAGATATTTTTTTATCAACTTTAAATAAGCTATATTTTTCAAATTGTTCTTTTAATTTAAGATTTTTAAAGAAGTTAGAGTAATTATTTGTATTAGCTTTATTAGCTATAGAAAACCATTTTCATACGAATGTTTTGGCTATGGTTACATAAGATGTCATGGTAGGATAAGGTAATTTTGCATCAATCTTTTTTAATTTTGCATATATTTTATTTAATGTTAATATGATTTCAGCTTGTGTATTTACTGATATTTTTTGTCATTGTATCTTTGCATTTCAATTTAATCATAGATTAACATCTCAAGTTGTTGAAGTTGTTTTTCAACTGTATGATAAATCTGCTTTTCAATTTCCAAAAGGACTATTCACATCTACATTTACCCCTCAATCAAATTTAACATTTTTTTTAGCAACCACTTTTGTTAAAATATTATTGATAACATTTGTTTGAGTCGTTTTTATGTTTGCTTCAGGATTTGTACTAGTTTTCATTCAACAAGAACTTAGTAAAACTGTTGTTGCCAATATTCATGGTATTAATAATTTTTTATTCATAATTCTAATTTATTA
>WFMP01000166.1 GCA_015489035.1 Candidatus Altimarinota bacterium | reverse complement strand
TATCTCTCTTTGCCTTAATATCTCATTTGCTCGTGCCTCATCTTTAAGCCTTTGATTTTCTATCTCTATATCACGTAACCTTTGTTGCTCAACAGCGTAAGAGATAAGACCGTTTATCTTATCTTTAAACGGTTTTGTTAGCTCGCCTTTACTTGTAAGACCGACAACAGATGGACTCGGCAAATAAAACTTTTTAAACTCATCTCTAAGCTCAACGCCTACTAATTGACTATTTAGATAATCTTGCATTTTTTGTGTATGTTCAAGCTTTTTTGCATCTTCAAATGCTGCTATCCCTGCTACAATTTTGCCTCTTTTTTCATCTAAAAGTGCCTCTATCTCTTTTATCTTTGCCTTAAAATCTCGCACGGGTGTTTCTATTATTTCAAGATACTTTTTAGCCTCACTCTTGATGTCAGCTTTAAGCTTATTAAGTTTTGCCCCTATCTCTTTAGACTCTTTTAAATTTTCGCTTGTAACTTCTATCTCAAACTGTTTTGTATATTCATCTAAATTTGTTTTAAATGCAGAAAAATCAGCCGTGATAATAGGAGCTATCACTTGTACTTTTAATTTATTCATGACAATACCTCTTTAACTTGATTTAGTCGTTTTGCAACCTCTCCGACTGTTATATTTTTATTAACTTTTAACATACGCTTTACTAGCTCATATTGTAGTTTTGCACTCATAATTTTTACCTCTCTTGTATTGATTTAACCGACCGCCATCGGCAACTTTAAGCACCTTTTTTAAGGGCTTATGAAGCAGGCTAAGGGCTAATCCCCTACCCATTAAAGGTTCGCTCAACTCAAAGGAGGTCGGATGACTTTATAGCCTGCTGCATAAACTCTTATAAAGAACTCAAGACAAAGACAACTTTAAAAGCTGTTTTTTGTTTTGCTGATGTAATGATACAATTTGTACTTTTAAACTAAGCTTAATATTAATACATTTTGTATTTTTATGCTACAATTCTTTAAATATTAAATTGGAAGTTGCTTTGTTGGTGATAAAAGTGTGGTTTAAAAAAGTAGAGTAACACTGGAAGAAAATACCGTATTAAATTGTTTTATGAATAATTTGTGAATAGTTAAAGCTAAATCCTTTACTAATACAAATTGTATCATTAATAATAATACGAAATGTACTAAAGTTAAGCTTACTTTAAAAGTACAAATTGTATTATTATAGTCATGAAACGAGAAAAACTTAAAAATATACTTTTAAATTATTACCCCACCTCAACGGTAAACCATATTTTAAGAGGTATCAGACGACCATCTTATAAAAATATTTTGCAGTTAAATAGGAGGTTTAAAGTTCCATTTACCGCTTGGGAGGACATCAAGTCCTACCTACAAGAAAATGATACAAAATCTAAAAAGATAATGAAACAGTAAAAGGAGATAACATTGAATATCAAAAATGAGACAAAAGATGAGCAGTTAAACATACGACTATCTCAAAGCACTTTAGTTGCAATTCACGAAGATATGAAACAGTTTGGAGGCAATATTTCTCAATCAGCGTACGGAGAACTTGCACTTAAATATTTTGGGAGAGCATTAAAAGAAAAAGGAGCTTTAGCAATATTATCAGAAGTTTTATAGATAATCTCTTGAAGTGTCATTGCGATTTTAGAGCTATTAACCCTAAAATCAATACAAAAGAAGTCAATTACACGAGGTAAAAGACAACGATAAATTATAGCATCTTTTATCAAAGTGTTTCAATAAACTATCTTTAAAAAGAGTAAGTAGTGTTTAATGTGGTGTTAGGCTGCTTATTCTTACTCTTTTTAAAGTTGCTAGCACCAAAAAGGTAAACTAATGATAAAAGAAAAAATAAGCGTTACGCTACAAATATTAGAAAATAATCCGCAAACAAGAGGCGACAGAGGAACTGGAGAGTTTTTAAATATAGTTGCTAAAGAAATCTACAAAAATAAGCTTGACTTTAGACTGTTTAATACTGAAAGTTGGACGAGAGCAAGACGTAAAGTGTTAGAAGTACATCCAGAGCTTGACAACAGAACATATAAAACATTTATAGCTCAAAGAGTTGCAGAGAGCGAGGCAATGGCATGAGTAATACATTAAAACTACTTAATCAAAAACCAATCGCCTATTATCCACTTTACAGACAGCTTACAGGCTCAACAACAGGCGGAATATTGTTATCTCAACTTATGTATTGGTTTAGTAAAAAAGACAAAATATTTAAGACAGATAAAGAGATAATGAGCGAAACATTATTGACAGAAAATGAGCTAAGAACAGCTAAAAAACGTATAAAAAATCTTAATTTTATTACAGTTACAAGAGAGGGCATACCTGGTAAAACTTATTACAAAATAGACTGGGAGATTTACGAAACTTGTTTAGTGAAATTCACAAGCACAGATAAGTTAAATTCACAAGCACAGATTAGTGAAATTCACGAAACTAATAAGAATAATAATTTTAATACAGAGACTACAACAGAGACTACAACAGAGATTAATAAAAATAAAAATAAAAAATCTCTACAATCACAAACATTAGAAAAAGTAAGTGAGCATATCGATAATATTAACGCAGCTGCATTGGATGAGTGGTTAGATTACAAGCACTATAAAAATATAGCTCCAATCACCAAGACTATAAATTTTCTTGTTAAATTTGACATGAATACTCAGCAGCAAATTATAGACAACAGCATTATGAACGGATACAAAGGCTTATTTCCTCCAAAGCAATTAAAGAGCTTTAATGAGCAAGACAGAGAGCGACAAGATAAGGAGCTAGATGCTTATTTGAATAGCGGATACAGCTTAGAAGAAGATTTAGCAAGAAGCAACAAAAAAACGGAGGTAAGCGGATATGTCAATTAAACAAAACGAGCTTATTAAATCACTCATAAGAGGCTTAAAGATACAAAACGATGTATTTGCTATTGAAGCAGTAAGAGAAGCAATACAGCCGATAGAAGAAGCGGATTATTTAGAATTTTACAAAGAAGTGATGCAAGAGAACACGTAC
>WFMP01000165.1 GCA_015489035.1 Candidatus Altimarinota bacterium | reverse complement strand
GTAAATTTTATATATTTTGCTAATTTACATAAATTTATACTGAAACAAAAAGAAAAAACATACTTACAAGCCTTGAAAAACTGTAATTTCTTACTACCAGATGGAATAGCCTTAAAAATTTATCTAAAAAAGAAATTTAATAAAACATTACAAGAAAACTTAAATTGAACTGATTTTACTCCTTATTTCTTAAATTTTCTCAAACAAAATAATGAAAAAATAAATCTAACAATTTATACAGTTTATGATGAAAAAATCTGAAAGCAAAAAGAAGATGTCCAAAAAGTAAAAGAATATATAAAAGATAATTTTCAGTTAGATACTATAAGTTTTGTTTCTCATTACAAAAACAGATGAAAAGATTTTAATTTTGAAGAATATAAAAAAACTTTAAAACAAAATAAAATGAATCTATTTTTAGTATGAATTGGAAGTCCATTTCAAGAAACTTGGATAGAAAAAAATAGAGACTTTTTTAAACAAAACCATATCCTTGTAATCAATGTATGATGATTATTTGATTTCTGGGCCGGATTTGAAAAAAGAGCTCCAAAAATAATTTTAAAATTAAACCTAGAATGGTTATGGAGACTATGACAAAGTCCAAAAAAAAATTACAAAAAAGTAATCGAATCTTTTAAACTATTTAAAGAAATATTAAAAAAATAATTATGCAAAGTTTAATAATCTGATATTTTATTATCATAAATATAGCTACTTTCATCTTGTTTGGCACGGACAAATTCAAAGCTACAAGACAAACCTGAAGGATAAAAGAAAATACTTTATTATTTTTTTCTTTATCTTGAGGATTTATCTGATGAATAATCTGAATGATATTTTTTCATCACAAAACAAGAAAAACTAGTTTTCAAACAAAATTTTATTTAATATTTATTTTATGGCTCATAATTTTAAGTCATTTATTATTCCATCCTCGGAGACAAAATTTATAACCCCTATTTTCCTTTTATAAAAAAACAAGGAATAAATCCTTGCTTCATAGATTGCTAACCAAATTCTTAAATTATTTTCACAATAAACTACCTAAAATAGTCATAGTATTATTTGAAGTTGCTTCCTGAACTTTAAGTTGATCTATTCTTTCAGTTACAACTTGTTTCAAAGCATCCAATGCAGATATAATTTCAGCTTTTTTATCTTCTGATAAATATTTTCTAGCCTCTAATTTAGGAACTGCATTTTCTATTCTAGTTTCAATTTTTCCTAATCTTGCTAATGACATACTATCTACTCTTGAAGATAATTTTGAGATTATTAATTTTTTCCATTTTACTACTAATGCTTGTCTAGAATCTCTAAATTGAGTTCTTACTTGTTTAAAATTATTTCTCATTTCTTTTATTTGAGCTAAGGCTTCTTGTCTTTTAGCTTGTATTTCTGTTATTTTTGTTTGAATATCTTTTTCAAAGTCAGTACCTGCAGCCAAAGTTGCAATTTGAGAATGTATCTTAGTTCTTAAACCATTTAATTGAGTTCTTAATTGTTGTCTTTCTGTAGCAGTAGCATTTTGAAATTGTTCTTTTAATGCTTGAATTTGAGGCTTATATTGTTTTCTTAAATCTTTTATCTTAGATTTAACATTTTTGTCTAATGCCTTCCAAGCTTGTTTAATTTGAGGTTGATATTGTTTTCTTAAAGAATTAGTTTCATTTTTTAATAATTCTCTAGTTGCTTTAATATTATTCTTAAAAGCACCTTTTACTTCTTCAAATTTATTTTTAAGGTCCTTTTTTTCTACTTTAAATTCTGTTCTTGCATGCTCTCTCATTTCTTGTGCATGTTCTTGTACTTCTTTAGCAGTAGTATTTGCTAAATTACCAGCAGTTGTAGTTGCAGTAGTTGCTACATTATTAGCAGTTTTAATTGCAGTAGGAACTGAAGGAGGTGTAGGAATTTCAAATGCAAATGTACTTGCACTCAATGTACCAGCTGCTATCAAAGCAATAATTAATTTTTTATTCATCTTGTTTTAAATTATTAGTTAAATATTTTTTATCTTTCTAAAAAGATATGATTGCATTATAATGATTTATTGTTAATCTAATGTAAAGAAAATACATAAAAGTTTTTACATTATTTTTACATTCAAAAAGTATACTACTTAACAATTTATAAAATAACAAAATTAATAAATGTTTTTAATAGTAGAAGATAACAAATTATTAGCAAAAAATATCCATCAAATACTAAGTTTAAATGAATTTGATTCAGAAATAGTAAGAAGTGCCGAACAGGCTGAAGAAAATTTTAGAGAGGAAAAATATAATCTAATTATTTTAGATATTAATTTACCATGAAAAAATGGTTTTGAATTTTTACAAGAATTAAGAAAAAATGGAGACAATACTCCTGTCTTAATTTTGACAAGTAAAAATACTACAGATGATATAGTTGCTTGACTTGAATATGGTGCAGATGATTATATGAGCAAACCATTTGATATGTCTGAATTTATTGCAAGAATAAATAGTATTTTAAGAAGACAAAATTGAATAAAAACAGATAAAATAGAAATAAATGAATATGAAATATATCCAAATGAAGAAAAAATTATGCAATGAAAACAAGAAATATGAATATCAAGTTTAGAATTTAAACTTTTGATGTATTTTATAAAAAATAAATGAAATATCATAAATAGAGAAGAAATTTATGAAGAGGTTTGGTGATGATTTGAGGATCATATGTTTTCAAGAAGTGTAGATGTTTATATCTCAAATTTAAGAAAAAAATTATGATGAGATTTTATAAAAACTAAAAAAGGTAGTGGATACTACTTAGAATAAATAACTTTATGTATTAACTAATCTCAAAATGAATTTATTTTGATATAAACTTAAATTAACAGTTTTTATCACTTTTACAATTTTTGTAGTTATATTTTTAACTGG